>JAKUQR010000002.1 GCA_022450155.1 Gammaproteobacteria bacterium
TAGAAAAACGAAAGAAGAAATGGGTCAATACAGAAAAGATCGAGAAACTATTCGGTCCGTATCAAGTTTTAGGTAAATAGTAGTGTAAGTAACGATTTCCATATCACCTGAAACCAACTACTAACTTATGAAGAGACCCATCCGTCAAAAGATAGGTTTTTTATTTGGGTCAAGAACAAACAGTTCTAATACCTGTTTTGTGAAGTTGGGTTCCACGGGATGTTGTGAAATATGGAAACTTTTGTTTCCTTTGTCCAGAGATGAACAAACCCAAATAAACGTTCAGGAAAAAACCTGACGAAAATATTTGGTCGTCCAAACCTTTTTTATGGATCTTCGATGTGATGAACTTTGATTAGTTGTTCCCTAAACATTTTCGGTTGTAAGTGTCTTGCATAATGATCTCTTATCACTTGATACGACACATCACATTGTTCCGTTAGATACTCTATTGGGGTTCCTCCTTGTAACTCGGTCATAATGTAGAAGTGTCGTAGTGATTTTGAATCACGACGATCCCCGTTTATTGAATATCTCAACCCACCTTCAATGAGAAGTTCCCTAAAACCCAGATATGGATTAGTCGGGAATATCAAATCATCAGGTTTGTGGTCAGGACAAATGTTCTTACATAAACCACGATATGCAAAAAATGCACCATATTTAGAGATGATAGTTCTATCTCGTCGTTTCCCAATAATGAATATCTCTAAATGTTTCCTCTGGTCATCGTCATCATCCACCATCACGATGTCCTTGTGTTTGACCCTTTGTAGTTCGTAAGGTCTTACACCAGTGTGTGCAAGAATGACGATGTAGTAGTGAAGATACATTCTTGAGAGAATATATTGTTCCCAACCACCACCAAAACTTTTCTTATTCTTGTCCTCTTTGAGTTTTATCTGTTCCCTTCGGGTCTCTTTTGCATCCCTTATTCTTTGTCGACTGACTTGTAGGATTTTTTTGTATTCACTACTTGTAAAGGTTCCACGACTTGGTGGTCTCTTCGACGAACCCATCTGTCTCATCAAAGACAAAGGTTTTTCTGGTCTCCCATTTATGAAACCTTTATCAAGACCCATCTGTAGTATCTGAAATATGATCGTGTATTCTTTCTTCAGTCGAGTGTGTAGTAGGTCAGGTGATTTTATTCGTCGTGTTTCTCTCCATTTTTGCCATTTTAGAAGTCGTGGAGTATCTATCTGTTCTACATAGTCGTTGATGAAGAAGGGTTGGATGTAGTTCTTGTATGAAATATTGTGGTCTTTGTAATAGTTCTTATGTCTAAGACCTGTTTCACTACTTTTCTTACATAAATCTAACCACTCATTTGCAAGTTCATCAAACAAGTGGTCATCACGGTCTAACCGTTCAGTTGGTATTCCATCATCTAACTTGGACAACATTTTCCCATACCACTTCTTTGCAATATTGATTGCAGTTGTGAGGTCATCTGTGTCGGTAGTTTTTTGTCTTGTCTTACCACCCAAGTAACATCTTGCATACCAGTTTCGACTTTTTGTTTTTTCCCAACCACTTTTATCTTTTACATACTGAAACAGGGTAATGACCTTGTCGTCCATTTGGATGTTGTGTCGAACGGTTTGTCCTTTAGAGGACTTACTCCTACCATCCTTTGGGACGAGGAGTTTCCGATTAGTTTTCATCATACAACTCGTTGGTTATGCAACTTCATCCAAAAGTTTGTAGAGTGTCCCTACTCCGATATTCAATGTCTTACAGACTTTTGTTTTAGACATTCCCCTATCAAGAAGTTCCACTACCGTTGTTTTAGTAGAACTATTCACCATACTTGGACGACCGATAGGACGACCACTTTTGGTTCCGTTTTTCTTTGCATTTTCCATTCCTGACTTGACCCGTTCCCGAATAATGTTCCTCTCAAACTCTGCAAATACCCCACACATCTGGAACATCATCTTCCCTGTTGGTGTAGATGTATCCAGACCCTGTTGATGGATGTAGAGGTCAATGTTCTTTGACTGAACATCGTTGAGGAAAGAAACGAGGTCTTGTAATGAACGACCAAGACGGTCGATAGACCAAACTAGTATCCCATCAAACTTCTTTCTATTTACATCCTTGAGAAGTCGGTCAAAGGATGGACGACCATTACGACCTAGAGAACCCGACAAACCTTTATCCAGGTATTCTTCTACAACTTCCCAACCATTTCGTCGTGATACTTCTCTGAGTTCTTCGAGTTGGTTCTGAACGGTTTGTTTATCGGTAGAAACCCTACCGTAAATGACTACTTTCTTGGTCATAGTAAAACACTCCTGTATCTGTAAGTCCTTGATTTTAGGACCCTTTTTATTACACAGATAATTCTACTACAACTTCTACTAATATTCTATTGACTTAACCAATTGTTTTTCCGTGGTAATACTCCTGTCTTATTCGTCTCTAAGTCATTGATGTATCAGTAATACTTAAGTTCTACTATGTTCCCATCAGGGTCATAAAGATACAAAGATTGACCATCTCCTCGTGCCCCCCAACGTATTCCAGGTCCGTCGTGGATGCCAATCCCCAATTTCGTGCATCTT
Organism: Gammaproteobacteria bacterium; assembly: GCA_022450155.1. NCBI lineage: Bacteria > Pseudomonadati > Pseudomonadota > Gammaproteobacteria > Gammaproteobacteria bacterium. Next base: position 2,571 of record JAKUQR010000002.1, read on the forward strand.
GTTTTCAGTTGTGCAAGATCTGTCGGTTTTATCTCCAAACAGAAATGGTCCTGATTGATGGTCGTAGGCTCTCGAACGTCAGGGGCAGCAAAAAGATCAATCAGGGTGGAAGTATTCAACCGAACGGATGGAAAGGTGACTTCGCCATTCCTCCACTCCTTCACTCTCTCTGACTCAAGACCCAGTACACCCGTGTAAAACGAGAGCGACAATTCAACATCTCTGACCCGAAGGCCGATGTGATCAAGGCCCGTAACCGTCACCAGCGGCTCTGGCTGATTTCCGTTAGCTGACATTCGAATCCAAAGGTTCGTTTACTGTCGCCCTGGACTTTCTCTGATGCTGCTTCTCGCGAACGTAACGTGACGCCTCACGGATTAACCAACCGCAGAATAACGTGACAGGACCGTTTCCACTCTCGACTGAAGTCGCCAGAGCCCAGTAAGCAAGATCCCCGGGATACGAGATATCGAATGGCTTAACCAAAGTCCCTGCCGCCAACTCACTTTCCACCACCAACTCAGCCATTAGCGAAACACCATGGCCGGCCAGAAGCGCCTCAAGGGTGAAATTGGGTGAGGTAAAGTGAGGACCTCTATTGGGGTCAATTCGATCCACGTTGTTCGCCCTGAGCCAGGTCTCCCAGTTTGGCCACTCTGGATCACCGACTGGGGCATCAAAATGAATCAATGTATGTCCTCGCAGATCAGCCGGTGTTCTAAGCGGATTTTGTCCGTTGAGCAATTCAGGACTGCACACCGGGAATACGTCTTGTCCGAACAGGCGTTTCACCCAACGACCGGAATAGTGTCCCTGGCTGAATTCGATAACAACATCAATACCATCGCGTACGGGATCCATGCGCCGGATTGCGGGGTCGATCCGTACCTGAATCTGTGGATTTGCGGTTCTGAATTCAACGATCCTAGGCACCAGCCATCGAGCGCCAAATGCCGGAGGCGCACTGATCGTAAGAACATCCCAGTCTTCCTTGTCTCTAACTCGACCGACCGCCGACACCATAGTCTCAAACGCCTCGCGCAAGCCCGGCAGGCAGGCCTGACCTGCTTCTGTCAGCCGTAGCGACCGGTTGAGCCGGCGAAACAGCTTCACACCCAAGTCGGTTTCCAGCGCTTTAATCTGATGACTGATCGCAGCCGGCGTGACATGGAGTTCCTCCGCCGCACGGCTGAAACTCATGTGCCGTCCAGCGACTTCAAAGGCTTTTAAGGCATTTAATGGGGGCAAACGACGCATAGTTGTATAGTTTTCCTAAACCGAACTCAAGAAATTATCGTTTGTCGAAGTTGTTAATACCAGACAAAATTGCCAACTCAGTAGGCGGTGTCCGAGTAAGTTTCGCTAAGGAATTTTAACACGGGTTGGACCCGGGCTCTGGTCGCTGCAGACAAGATTTTTATTTTCCTCCAAGTGGTTTTTATGCCCTGCACCCGCGGGGCATTTTTTTCTCTCCCAGTGAATCGATGGCGATGTGTCCGGCACGTTCCCAGTGCGATTACCACGAACATCGGCGTTGCAGTCGACTCTTGGCCTTAATTCAAACGATCGGCTTCGCGGTCACAATTCTGGTAATGGTTCGAGGTGGCGCGACCAGAATTCCAGGGTATCAAGATCAACAGGTCTGGCGGCCATCGCTGGCTGACGGTCATGAACCTCGGCAAGTCCCAAACGTTGCGCCGCTAAGCGCTTGCCGTAACACAGCAGATGATCGATGGTCAGCATCAGATAGGACAGTAGTGGCAACGCATGCCGAAACTGCGCCGTGGCCGCCTGCTGATCGCCGCTGCGCCAGCTGTCATAGATCCGGACCTGCAGGTCGCAGCATTCCACGCTAGGTATGGTCCCAGCACACCCAGCACGCAAATTGTCGATCAGTTCCACTCCATTACGACCGTTGAACACCGTGAATTCTCCACCGAGTTCCCGCATCAGACCGCTGATATAGGGTGGTGGTCCTTCGGCCTTGAGTATCTGAATATTCGACGCGCGGTTAGCTAACGTACGTATAGCGGGGTTGTCCAGCCCAATACCGATATATTCAGGCGCATTCTGGATGCCGAGCGGCAGATCAAAGCCACTGGCTACGGCTGCAAAAAAATCGACCAGTGCATCGATACTGGCACCGCGCACCGGTGGCGGCTGCATCACAACCCATGCAACACCGGCTTCGTGAGCGTGATCGATCGCACTTCTTTGTCCTGCAAGCGTGTTTTCCGACACAGTCACCGAGACCGGTACACGATCAGCGGCATCCTCAATAGTCCATTCGACGAGCTGACGCTTTTCGTCGGTTGACAACTTGTTGCATTCCGTGGCCAGTCCACCCACTGCAAGCCCATGGGCACCGGCTGCTATGCACGCACCAACCTGTCTGCGGTGTGCAAACCGGTCGAGACTGTTATCGGCTCTGAAGAACGCATAAAGCATTGGGTAGATACCGTGAAACCCCTTGCTCATGTCATCTGATATCTCGTTGTCCTTGAAATAGTACTCTCGCGGACTTTGAAATCGGGTAACAACTCCATACCCAACCCAGGACCCTCCGGTGCTGAAATGGCGCCGTCGACAATAGGTGGTAGCTCGGTAACGATCTCAGCATACCAGCCGTAGTAGAACGCCCGTACGATTTCCTGCACAAAGGCATTGGGTGTGGCTTGACAGAAATGGACCGAGGCGCTCAACACCACCGGACCGTTACAGTCGTGGGCTGCTACCGGTGTTAGGTAAGTACCAGCAAGTGCCGCACAACGTCGCGCCTCAGTGAGTCCACCGCACCAACCGATATCAAGAATCAATAACGACAGTGCCCCGGTATCGAGAAAGATTTTGAAATCATCTGCACCCCCTCGCGTTTCACCCATGGCAATACGAGATCGCACGGTGCGTTTGAGCTCCTGGATCCCGGCCGGGTTAGTCAAAAACACCGGGTCTTCAATCCATCGCATGCCGATTTCGTCCAGCGCCTGACAGATGATCAGCGACTCTGAAAGGTTCCACATGCCATGCAGTTCAGCGCTGATCTGCATCCGGTCGCCGTATTCTTTTTTGATGGCTTTAAACGGCACCAGCGCCTTATTCAGTTCGGCCGGGCTGATGAACTGACCCTGTGTAGACTCAGCAGCAAAATCAAACGGCCAGATCTTCATCGAGTCTATGCCCATGTCGAGAAGACTGCCTGCCAGTCCGACCGGATCATTGAGAAATCGGTCCAGGTCTTCGTAGTTCTGGTCTGTTCCCGACGAAGCAATACCAAAGTTTTCGGTAGTACCCAGCTTTGTTCCACGTACATACTGGTTACCCGCACACGTGTTGTAAACCGGGATTTGACTACGTATGCGCCCCCCCAGCAAAACCGATATCGGTTGACCGGTTACCTTGCCCAGTGCGTCCCATAGGGCGATATCCAATGCCGAGCGGGCTCGCAGTTCGGTACTCGCGGCCACAAACCCGACATAAGGACGGGTTCGATAATAGACAGCCTCGATATCGACCGCCGACATCCCGAGCACAATTGGTGCGAGATTTGCATGAATGTAGGCCTCAACAGCCTCAGCAGCGTAGAAGGTTTCTCCCAGACCGACAACGCCGTCTGCCGTTTCAGCCTCCAACCAGAGCATGTTGGGGAGTTCCAAAGAGCGGTATGTAGTCAGGGCTGTGATAGTCATCGTACTAATTATGTCTCGATGTTTTGGTTGACATCATCCGTTAGATATTAAGTTTTCTATCGCAAATTACACACGATCACTATCAGCACGAAAGATCCTTAGTAATTTACCGCAAGACTAGCTACAGAATTTTTGCGTCGTCTCTGTGTTCTGCCTGTTGATCGAAGAACGATGCAGTATCTGGCAACTGCGGAAGATCGACCGCATAGTCGATTGATCTAACTCGGCCTTTCCGATAACCTCGAACGACCAATCCCTCGTAGCGGTTGGGCATTGGATTGGGTGATAACGGTACGGCATCGTCAGCGGAATACACAGAGATAAAAAGAGTACGAGGAAATGCTGATTGATTATCTCTCGAACCATGGAGAAGCCGGGTATGCATCAGGCAGACAGCTCCGGCGGGCCCTGTACATGTTGCTGCCTTTGAAGCACATGTTGCTGCGATCACATCATCTATGGCTCCAGTGAATTTACCGTTATGCCACAGACCATGGATTGGACCGGTGTGAGATCCCGGTAGAACCTCGAGCGGTCCATTCGTTTCAGTCACTTCATCGACCATTAACAACGCAGTGACCACGCTATCATTACTGTGTGGCGTAAATGGAAAATCCTGGTGCCATTTGACAACCGTCTCGGCACCGGGCTGCTTTGAGTTTATTTTCGTATGATGCAGCTTAACGTCGGGTCCGATCAATGCTGCAACAAAATCCGTCATCTCACTGTCTGACATAGCGTTGAAATATGCCTTTGAGACTTCGACCGGTGCGTTAACCCGACGCAAGCGAGGCGAATCAGCGCAGTGGCCGGGCTCAATATCATATCGCGGCTTGCCATTGAGAGTCTCACCCCAATTTTCAGAGTGTCCGCGGCTTTCCTCAACCCAGTTCTGAAAAGTTTGGCGAAGCTCCACAAGCGCACCGTCACTTACAGCATCTGGGACAACCAAATAGCCGTTCTGCCAGAAAAAATCCTGTTGCTGCTGTGTCAGTGCTCCCATGTGCCATTTCAGCCACTTAGACGATGTCAGAAGATTAACAGACACTTACCATTTGCGGCAAACAAGGAATCACACCTGACCTTCCCTTCAGAACTCAGGACAGATCAGTAGATTCTTTAGCAGCAAGCTTGGAAAGCGCCTGGTAAAGACCCGCAAGAAGTTGCGCTCTGGGCACCAGAGACGAAACGTAGATGTGTTCTGATTTGGTGTGTAGACCCTTGCCGTGTACGCCGAGGCCATCAAGCGTCGGTATACCCAGTGCACCGGTAAAGTTACCATCGCTGCCACCGCCGAACTGGCCATGATCAAGATTAAGACCTAACTCGGCCGCAACACTGGCTGCGATCTCATACAAGGCTAAAGTGCCGGCCGTGGGTTTAAATAAAGGACGAACAGGGCCAGCATCGACTTCAACACGCAGTTCTGGATCCCCAGTATCCAGAGCATCCATCTGCTGCCTGATCTCGTGGAATGCATTGGCTGTAGGTGCAACACACAGCACCTGAGCCTGGCATTGTGTAGGCACCACATTTACAAAATCTCCCCCCGATACAACACCGACTCGGTAAGTGATCTCGCGTTCAATATCGGATAGCGCCTCTATCTGGGTAATCAATCGGGCCATAGCACTGATCGCACTTCGGCCCGCACCCTGGGCAACGCCTGCATGTTGTGCTTTGCCGAATACCGTTAGTGTGAATCGGAGAAAGGCATGTCGCCCTGTCACCAGTTTTTCATCGTGTGCCGGTTCTGGCACCAGAACCCAACGACTTTTACGGGCTTCCGCTTCGATCAGTTTTCGGGTTGACGGACTGCCGATTTCTTCATCGGGAATGAACATGAATGTGACAGGTACCGATAAAGCACTCTGTTTTTCGAGCACATGACCCAGCGCATGTACGGAGAGATACATCCCCCCCTTCATGTCCATCACACCCGGTCCATAGAGGCGGTCCCCGTCCCGCCGGATCGGCAGTGACTCTTTAAGTGTACCGACCAGGTGCACAGTATCCAGATGACCCAGTACCAAGATACCCGGTGTGGAGCCCCAGTTAAACCGAGCAGTAACCACATCCCCGTAACCATCGGCACCTGGTGTTCGCTCGACAGTTGCACCCAACGTTTCCATGGTTGATGAAGCGACATCCATCATCTGGTTCACAGCAAAGGGATCATAGCTTGGACTTTCAATGCTCGCCCAGTCAGCGATGGCAGATGCGATCAGTTCCGCATCCAACGGATAAGTACTCGAATTAATCATGCCGCTATTGTTTTCCGTCATTTGCTCTGGAGGCCTATGATGACCGGAACCGTGGGAAGGCTCAATACTCAATTGACAGAACTGCCGGACACACTTTCTTACACACTCATTCACAGGTATGGTAACGCTATCAGAACACTGTCATCTCCAGAAAATGGGGTATTACAGACAACCAATAGGGTCAAAACGATCTACGGAAACTACCCGTGAACAGAGCCTTTGTTAAAGAAGCTGACGGAGATGATGTCGTCGAACCGCTATACGAACGGCAACACAGTGATCTGCCAAATTACATTACACCACAGGGTCTTTTACACCTGAAAAACAGAATTCGAGACCTCGAAAGAAGTATAGACGTCCTTTCGAAAACAGATACGTTAGAGAAAAATTCTCAGATAGCCCGCGCACAAAGCGATCGGCGTTATCTGCTGGAACGTGTGCGCAGAGCACAACCAGTTACACCGCCAGCATCACCTGAGAAGATCCAGTTCGGCGTCACTGCGGTGCTTGAGGATGAATCGGGTCAGTCGTACAGCTTTACCCTTGTCGGTGAGGACGAAACAGATATAGATCAGGGCAAAATCAGCTGGGCGACTCCGATTGGAAAACAACTCAGTGGTCGGGTAATCGGAGACCATATTGCCTGGTCGCGCGGAGACGAACAGATTCAACTGGAAATTGTAGACATCCGGTCTTAAGTCAACCTATATATACCCACTTGGTTACCCGAACTGCACCCTTGAAATAACGACGCAATGGCAAACACCACCCACAGCAGACTCGTCAACGTGTTTTACGACACACACCCTATCAGCGAGTCGCAGGTGCTGGAAAAACTGGAACAAACCGGAGTCGATACATCGATTCTCACTGTTGAAGTACTTCAACACCACGACCAAGACCATTTCGGTGGCTTGGCTGCTACCGAAGCGCTTGCTCACCATGCGCAAATCAACGAATCAACGCACGTGCTGGACCTGTGCTGTGGACTGGGCGGCCCTGCCCGTTATCTTGCGTATCATTATGGCTGCCGGGTTACCGGGGTTGATATGAATTCGGACCGCCTGGCCGGTGCTGTTCGTCTGACCGAAAGAACCAAACTGCAAGACCGCGTCCTATTCCACCATGCTAATGCTCTGCAAACAGGATTAGCTGATGAAACATTTGACGTTATCGTTTCGCAGGAAGCCTTTTGCCACATTCCAAACAAAAAGACACTAATGACTGAATGCGTCCGTCTTCTAAAACCCGACGGGCGCATTGTCTATACCGACATCCTTGCGCGTAGCAGTTTGACCAACGAGATTTGCTGTCGCCTGGAAAACGAAATGGTATTTTCTGAATTAAGCACATTGGAGCAATACTGCCACCTACTTGAGGAAAAGGGCTGCCACGTGGTCGAAGTAGAGGATCTGAGTGACGATTGGGCACAGATACTGATCGACCGACTCGCTATGTATCGAAGCTTAAAAGAACAGACCGTTTCAAGTTTCGGCCTGGAGCATTTCCAAAAATGGGACCGCACCTACAGCTTTTTTGTCGGTCTGTATCGATCCGGTGAACTTGGTGGTGGGCGATTTGTAGCACACAAACCTAGATCGATCTGACAACGACAGTGTTTTCACGGTTGTTTATGATGATTCACGCCGCATCACGTAAAGCCCACTGCCGATTATCAGCATAATCCCGATGACAGCGACTCTGTCCGGCGTTTCGGAATAGAACATCAATCCCCATACAACTGCACAAGGCATCGCAACATATTCAAATGGCGCAATCACAGACGCTGAAGCCAGTCGATAACCGCGGGTGACCAGATAAGTACCCGCGGCGCTCACCGACCCCATCAAAGCCCAGAGAGCCAGATCAGACTCTGCGGGCAGCGTCCAGCTCCGAAGGAGAAACTGCAGACTTGGATGACCGACATCGCTGAACTGTCCCCTGCCGGTCAACATACCCATAACCGCACTCGCTATGAGTAATGAAATCTGTGCATAAGCAACCATTGTCGCGGTCGAGGCTGTCGTATGCATATGCCGTGTCAATAGCTGCATGCAGCAATAGGCAAACGCTGCCCCGATCGCGAGTAGCCCTTCCCAGCGTATGGCCTCCGTACCGGGCCGCAACATGATCACCACACCGACCATACCTATAGCAACGCTTGACCATCGTGCAAGACCCACAGATTCTTTTAGCAAGACAGCCGACAGTGCTGTGATCAGCACTGGTGCGATAAAAAATATGGCTACCACTTCGGCAACCGGCATCTTGACCATTGCCAGGAAGAAACAAGTGTTTGCCACGACCAACATCAAGCCACGCAACACCAACAAGGAAAAACTCGACGAGTAAAGCTGTTGAAGTCCCCCACTCATTAGCAGTATGACCAACGTCAACGACAGTGCAACAGTTGCTCGCACTAACATCACCTCGTGCAACGCATAGGAATCGGCAAACAGTTTTACCATTGCATCTTGAAGGGAAACCATCACAATGCCACCCACCATCGAAACGATGCCCATCATCTTCGGTGAAAGCATATGTGGTGTCCCGAATCTTATTATGAGCACAGCTTCGGATTACAACTACTTAGAAAAATACACGTTGCCGACACTGTTAAAGCCATAGGATACCTGCCGCGAACCTGGTGAACTACGCCTGGTGCAACAATAAAGATCCGTCACTGATCCTTAAATCGAAACCAATCATCTTGATAAATCCCATCGGCCCGTTTTTTCTACAGATGATGCGATCAGGGTAACCAGATTTTATGAAATCATGTCTGCTACGAATAACCAGAATGACACGGTCGCATAGGCCGACACTACAAATAGGACCAGCATCAGTATCCGATCCTTCACTCCATTACCACGTTTCCAATAAAAAAGAGCTCGAACAAAAGCAAGCGTAGCGACAGCGAACACCACGATCAGCAGCAACACATCTGAGAACAACCCCTCTCCTATCATCGACCCTCCCGGTACCATGCTATGGCTGGTTTCATACAAGCCGATCCCGCCAGTGTGAGCGTCCGCATGTTACAGTGGCAACCTGACTATCGCCAGAACACAGAACTGGATTCAAGAACCTATGCTTTATGCTATTCATTGCCTGGACCGAGAAAATGCACTGTCGATCCGACTCGAAAACTATGACGCCCACCGGGACTACCTGAACGCCACCCAAACCAACATTGTCCTTGCAGGACCAGTGACTGCAGATGATAGGTCGACGCCGATCGGCAGTTTTATGATTATTTCTGTAAATAACCAGGAAGAAGCAGAGCGCTTTAACCACGGTGATCCGTTCTACCGGCTCAATGTATGGGACGAGGCCTCAATCAGGATACAACCGTTCATCAAACGACGTGGTTGGTCAGAGGACACTTGACGCTCGAGAAATTTGTAAATAACTGAATGCTCTACACCTGTCCAGCCTGTTTTAAACCACTTCAGTCAGCCAGTGGCCCGGACCGGAACCGCCTGAAAGCGCCGCTAAACACAAATATCAGAGCCAGCAGAATCACTATACCCCCCACCAATGTCTGGTCAGACGGCACCTCACGTATGACAAGCCAGGCCCATAACGGTGCGAGCAGTACTTCGACCAGCATGATTAGCCCTGACTCAGGCACAAGCAGGTAGCGGGGACCGAGCGTCGTCATAGTTGTCCCCAGTGGTACCAACACAAGTCCCAGCAGCAGGGCGAACAAAAAGCCCTGCGGCGTGAGCGAAAGCGGTGAAGCCATTGGCGCTGCAATCAGGCCCGTCAATAAACACCCGATCATCACCGCCGGGACCATACTGATTTCCTTAGATCCTCGGACAATCACGAACTTGGTCGCCAGAAGAAATGCAGCACCCAGCGCTGCCACATCGCCGTTGATCGAGTCCGAATTGAGACTGTTCCGAAAGATGATGATCAGCCCGAGGAGAATCACGGTCGCACCCAGCCAGGTTCTTCCCCCTACCGGTTCACCCAAGACGACGCGGCTCATCAAAGCGCCCAGTACTGGCGAGATACTCATGATTACCAGCGCATTGGCGACGGTCGTGTGCGTCACCGCATAAACGAAACACATAGTACAACCCACATAAGATGCCGAAAGAGCTAGTCCTGGAATACCTATCCGTCTAAAGCCCTTCAACCCTATCGGTTTTTCCATAACCACTGAAATTACCAGCAACCCCACAGCACCCAACAAACTGCGACACATTAGAATTGTCCAGATATCGGCGTTAATCAACCGAATCAAAACACTGTCAGGACTGACAACAATCACGCCGACAAGCGTCAGTAAAACGCCCGCCAGTCGTGTTCGAGGGATAGACGGATAACCCACCAATGTTTTACAGTTTTTGTTCTATAGAGCGGCGCTCGGTCGAGCGCTCACCACGTCATACCATCGCCTGGCGTGGATCGCGTCCTCAGCCAATACCAGTTTTCGCCATGCTGCAAAATCGATCAATACCAGCAGATCAATATCGGCCACAGTAAAAGCGTCACCCGCCACAAACGGTTTTTCGCCGACCAAGTCATCAACTTCAGCCAGGAAGCGTTCGATCCGCTGTTTTCCCCGTTCAGCAAGTGCTGGGATCTGGTCATAGTTAATCGGACCAGTCAGAGCACGGCCCTTAAACCCCTGGGCTGAATTTCGTAGGTACTCTGCCATGGCCATAAAGCCTCCCATCTCAATATGCCACTGCAAATCGGCGACGCGGCCCCGGTCAATTGGGCTCGTACCCATCAGAGGCGGATTGGGATACTCGGCATCAAGATAGTGCCAGATCGCAGTAGTACTGTTGAGACAAGTTCCATCTTCGAGCTGCAATACCGGCACCGTACCGCATGCATTCAGAGCAACAAATTCCTCCTTGAGGTGTTCACCTGAGCGAAGATCAACTTCGATGGTCTCAACCTGAATACCTTTTTCAGCAATAAAAATTCTAGCCCGCCTGGGGGATGGCGCAGTCTTGCAGTCATAAAATCTCACAATATCGTCTCCTCAAAAACTCTAATTGATCCCGATCTAAATGTTGATTGGCAATACGCACCTCAGCCACAGCCCAAAGCAACACCTACTCCACCATGGCGTTTAAGTACGGCCAGCCAATCAGGTATGTGCTTCTTGATTCGGTTAAGAATATTAGGCTCATCCAATCCTAAAATACAGCCACCTTCCAACACCAGTCGCCCATCTATTACGCTGCAAACGACATCTGATGCACGAGCGTAATAAGCTAAGGATGAGTACTCTGCATAAAATGGCTGCAAGTGTGGACGCTGCAAATCAAGCTGTATTAGATCAGCTCTTTTCCCGGGCGCCAAACTGCCGACCTGATCCTCAATACCCATAACTCTTGCGCTACCGATGGTCGCCAGTTTCATTGCGTCAAGAGAAGTCAGCGCATCATGGAGTCCACTCAGTAATCGAACTGCATTCATCGCATTGCGCATGGCTTCAAACGGATCATTCATCATCCAGTCTGTCGCAATCCCAGTAACAATTTGGCGATCTTGAATTCCCTGAAGATCTGGATATACGCCGCGACGTGGATAAATTGTTGGGCAATGTGCATAACGCGCCTTAGATTGCTTGATCACATCCAAGTCGGTATCTGAAGCAAATGTCAGGTGTGCCAATACAGAGCGATTCGACAACACATCCAGGTCAGCGAGAAACTCGGCAGGGCCTTTGTCGTATGTTGACCGGCAGTATTCAACTTCCTGTCTTGACTGAGCCACGTGCGTATGCAACCCAACACCCAGGCGGTTAGCTTCTGCGTGAGCCTCTACATGGAGCCCGGGAGAACAAGTGTCCGTAGCGTGAGGGCCGATTCGTCCTGTAACGAGTCTCGATTTGGAGGCGGCACATTTCTCGACGAAATTAACGCCACGGCGCAACCGTTCCTCACCTTCTGTCGCCACCCACTCGTAGTGGTTCGCGTAAAGTTTCTCTAACTTCACATCAAAGACTTTCAGTGCTATCTGCGCGCGCAATCCCGCCGTCTCAGCCGCCTCGGCGAGGCCTTCAGGCTCGTACCAGATGTCGTTGATCGTCGTAACACCCGACCGGATCATATCCAAGACACCCAATAGAGCCAGATCCCGCCACTGCTCAGTAGAAATATGCTTCTCACTCCTGAATGCGACTGAATACAGAGCTTGGCCACCGGCGCCATCATCGCTCTGACTCCGGAACAGCGCTGAAGCGGCGTGGCTATGGCAATTAACGAACCCGGGCATTACAGCTTTACCTTGACCTGACAGAGTTTTTTTTGGCTGCCAGAAACCGCTGCCCTTAGCGGGACCACTGTAGACAATCGTGTTGCCGTTTACAGCAACCTCCCCGTTCACAACAATAGGGGCATCTTCGGTCAGTGTGTAAAGAACATCCGCGCTGACCAGTAAGTCAACTTGTGTTCCTGGCGGAGGAATTTGTTTGTCATCAGTCATGCTGGCATTTATAGATAAACACGGTCTCTCTCAATTGCTAATATATACCGTCGTTGCATGACCAGCTTGGATTGGACATTGCACTACTGTATACGGATGTATTAGCACAGTACCTGAAAATACAGATTGTGAATATACAAATTGATACTCGGACTTTGACGCCATCTGGTTTCGGCGTCGAAGTAAGTGGTGTCGATATTTCCAAGCTTGATGACCAAACAGGTCAGATACTCACCGATGCCTTTGACGCGCACGGTGGCCTGCTGGTTCTGCGTGATCAGGGGCTCGAAAACCCGGACGATCTATACCAGTTGGCCGCATTGTTCGGTGAGATCGAACACAATGAAAAATACGACCCGCGCTATCTATTGCCGGATCATCCTGAGATTCTTCGTATCGGCAACACAATCGAAGACGGACAATACAGCGCACTGTTTATCCGTGCTGACCCTCCGCCTCTACTCTGGCATTGCGACGACTCCTTTCGCCATCCACAACCCATGGGTTCATGTCTTTATTGCGTGGAAACCCCCGAGTCAGGTGGGGAAACTGGTTTTGCAGGTATGACCGCAGCCTACGAAGAGTTGAGCGAACAGATCAAATTCAGAATTAATAACTTGGTTGCTGTTCATTCCTATGATCATCTCAATGAACTGTTACGCCGAAAAAATATACACCGCCCCCCGCTCAGCAAAGCGCTGCGCCAGGAACATCCTCCGGTAAGAAGACCGCTGGTAGCCCGTCACCCGGTCACCGGAAACAAATCATTGTACCTGCCCTTATGCCATATCGAGTGCATTGAGGGCATGGCTGCCACAGAAGGGGAGGTTCTACTTGAGGAACTGCAGGCACATGCTGTTCAGGAGCGTTTTACCCATTTCCAAAACTGGAGGCCAGGAGACTTGGTGATATGGGACAACCGCTGCACGCTACATGCCCCCACACCATTCGATGATCAACTCCATACCCGCCTAATGTATCGTCTGACAATGACCGGGCCTCAGATTGCTACTGTCTGACATAGCAGGCAACATTGCCTGAATTTGATCGCCAGTAACGTTGAATTTCCTATCTAAATTTCGTCCAAATGAGCTCATTCGAAGACCAGTTTTATCGTACAGACCGAGCCGTTTGGCCCCGTATCAAACGGGACCTCTTGCTCGCGATATGGATCGCTAGACTGATCTTGACCTGGTTTACCCAGGGTCGACGTCTACGCAAGGCGAGCTGCCGCGCATTGCGTGAAGAAAACGTGTTGTACCTGGACGACCTTATAAATTCTGAAGACGATGACTAAGCGATTCCCAACACCGGACTACCATTTCAGTTATCGAATTCCACCTGTTTCAGGCAATACGATCAATGGCCTGGGAGAGACGTCGCCTCGTCGTGCTCGCCAGGTATTCCACGGATCTGGGGCACGAAAACTGGAGTGGGTTGCTTTGGAAATGTTCTTTGGGCTGACAATGCCTTTGCACATTTTCATTCGAAATGCACTTAACCGCTGGGAACTGCGCAAAGCTGACGGTCCACTTGCCCGGAAACGCACACCAGTTCCCGATTCCGCAGAGATGTCCAAGCAAATCAAGTCAATCGCAAAACAGGCGGGTGCCGGTGCTGTTGGCATCACACCAATGACCGAAGATGCATTGTTCGAAGGGCAGACGGCGGATTACCAGACAGCTATCGTGATTGCGTTGCCCCAGGACTACGAAACCATGAAGGCGGTCACCACAGTTAAGGCCGCGGCAGAAACCGTCGATACCTACCGGGATGTCTCCCGAATCGTGATGGCGCTGGCTGCACATATCCGAAGTCTTGGCTGGCGTGCGCGCGCCTATGGGGAGAGCGCCGACCTCCTACACATCCCCCTTGCCATCAATGCTGGTATCGGTCAACTGGGCAAACATGGCTCGGTCATCGGCACTGAGTTCGGTTCCAATTTCAGACTGGCGAGTGTGCTGACAGATATTCCCCTAGCGATAGACTCAGCGGTCGATATCGGCGTTGATGATCTGTGCCTGGGCTGTCAACGTTGCACGATCGATTGTCCTGCAGACGCAATCAGTGATCAACGGCAATGGGTCCGCGGCAAAAAGAAATGGTACGTGGACTTTGACCGATGTGTGATGTACTTCGTTAAAACACTCGGCTGTGGTATCTGTATAGAAGTCTGTCCATGGAGTCGCCCTGGGCGTGGCCGATCGCTGTCACAAACGCTGCTCGCAAAACGAGCAAAACGCGATCCGACATGATCCTACTAGTCTTATGGCTAGTCGAGTCAACTGCCCATAAATCGGTCAAAAACATTCTTCATCAGTCTTGAAATATTGTTATCGAAATTGTTGTGAGGCAGGCTACCACAGAAAGTAATTGAACCAGTCGAGAAGACTGCACCACCGGAAGGTGTATCAAAGTAAACCATGTCAGCACGGATCAGTTCCTCATTTGGCACTCCCGGCAAGTTAGTGATATGCGTGAGTTGTTCTTCTGGAACCAGGACGAACGTGTCATTGTGATTTTCTGACGAGGCAACCACTACAGCGTTTTGTGGAGAACCCAAGTAACGATCATAACGGTCGAGCTCAAAACCGGCCGCGCCGCCACCGCTGAAACCAAAATCACCAATCAGTTCATCGGATATACCGTCGAACATCCAACTGAATCGCTCATCGTAACTCTCGGGCGTACGACGGTAGTAGGAACCGAAAAAACGACCCTGAGACGAGAATCCTACGCCGGCGAGATGTTGCGGAGGCCGACCGTTTCGACGCCACAATCCACCATACTGGCCATCAAAAGCGTTGTAGTACTCACCGGGTTCCGCAGCCCAAGCTCGTATTCCACCTTCGGCTCTTCGGATTTCGATCAGCGAACTATTCTCGGGATGAATCGCCACACGCCAATAAAAACCGTTCCCACCGAGATAGGCGAGGTGACCGCCCTGGTCGCGGTACTGCTGTAGTGCATCGAGTGTCCGCGCAGTGTGGTATTCAGGATGAGATCCTGTTGTCACCGCAGCATAACCGCTCAGCACAGCCACGCCTTCATCATGCAATTCCTTATCGGTAATCACATCAAAGGAATAGCCTTGATTTTCCAGCCACGCCGTTAGGTGACTATCAGCCTGAAAATGACGCAGTCCAGAACACGCGTTCGCACCAAATGTCAGATAACCCGGTCTCAGATTGAATAATGGTCGTCGATGACTGGCGTGACAAATACCACTTCGATCAGAGTGAAAATTGTAGGTGGAACATCCGTAGTGTGGATACTCAGCCGGATTCCATGGGTAGGCATTCCACGCCTCGTTCCTGTCGAGCCAAGAAGGTTCGTAGTCAGGTCGAGCATGGTTACCATAGACCGTGTAGGTGAAGGTCGACACCAGGACACATAAACGGGCAGTCCGTTTATCCCGCGGCGGACAGACAAACAGTGGAATCGTGTCATGCTGATCTTCCTGCTCGAGTCGAATACCGTAAATCCCGGATCGAAGATCATTAGGCACCACAAACGAAAAATCTGTTTCCCACTCAAAGTCGTAGATATCATCTTCATGGAAGTGGATCGCCCCATACTGGTGTGGCAAGTGTCGCCAACACATCTCGGTACCATCCCAATTAGCCCCCGTCATTGCACGAGCGGGAAAATTGATTAGCGTGCCAGTTAACTGGTTGGGACCTGAATCAACAACACGGCAACTGGATATGTCGCGCGAAAAATCCCAGCATGCAAACACCGGAACACCATCGGTTTGTCCTTCCAGGGTATCCAGATCCAGCGGTCCCACATAAACCGTCGGACTGTCTATCTTGCCGTTGAAGTGCATCTGTCGCCCAGTCCTTTCAGCCGCCGCAATCATCAGACAGTCCATCGTTTCCAGCTCCAGAGCCGTCGACCCGCTAAATTCGGCGTGCGAAGCCTCATCGGACTGATTACCGCTACAGCGCAGGGCCAACGAGCCTTCTACCAGATCGACACTTGCCGAAAGACGTACCCAGTAACGGTCAGTAGTCGGACTGTCCAGCACACACTCACTCCAACTGTCATCGGTCATCCTGACTGCGACCCGTGGCCTGCCAGCACCGTCCAGACCCAAAACAAACGCACACCCAGAATCTGCTGCACCTGCCGAAAACACCGTCTGTGCCCCTTCCCCAGGCCGGGTCGGCCAGATCATCACGGTTACCGCAAATGCTTCAGGCAACTGACTGTCTGCTGCTAGAGGCACTTTCAGACAGGATCCGGGTACAAATGGCTGTACACGCGCTGAATAGGCACCCGTTAAACTGCAGTCGATGGCTTCCTCAACCAGCCCCATCCCTTCAGGATTGGGGTCAGCACAAACGGTACGCACCAGACGGGCTGTGTAATTGCCGTCTAGATAACTGCTGACCTTAACCTCGACGACCTCTCCCGGCCGGGCAGACAGCCGGTCAGCATAACCGAGCAGTGGGGGATGGTTATGGTTCATGTGTGGGCGACCTGTGGTGTGGTTGGACCATCACTGGAGATGGTGGTCCGGCGTACGTCTCTGATATCCTCAGTTTCATCGAAACGCCGAACGCGATGCATCGTCTGCCGATTGTCCCACATGACGAGGTCGTGTAATCGCCAGTGGTGTACATAGACAAACTGCGGCTGGGTCGCACATTCGATCAGATCGCGCAGAAAGATACGGGCTTCAGCCATCGGCCAACCCACGATGGTTCCGGCATGAGACGCCAGAAAGAGCGATCTGCGCATCGTCACAGGATGAGTTCTCACCAACACCTGGCGAACGGGCGCGAAGGTTTGTTGTTCTTCTTCTGTGAAGTCGGTAAACCCAAGCTGACCCCGGGAATACATCAGCGAGTGTTCACATATCAACCCCTCAACTTCCGCCTTTATCTTGTCATCCAGAGCGTCATAGGCCGCTCGCATGTCTGCATATTCGGTATTTGGACCATCGGCCGGAATAGAGCGGGCGGACAATAGTGAATACTTCGCCGGAATGGCACGAAACGAACTGTCTGAATGCCACAAACGGTTACCTAAATTAAATAATCTCCGTCGGTCGTCCCTGGCATAGATATTCTGGTTTTGATCCAGATTGGAGACATCCGCAATATCGGTACCGAGCCGGCGCTGATCGAGTCGCGTGATATTGCCACCAATTGAAGATTCAATCGGTCCGAGCGCTCGACTGAACGCAAGCTGCTCTTCGTCACTGATATCCTGACCACGAAACACCAAGACTGCGTATTCGTCCATACCGGAATCGATCGCAGCCACTGTCTCCGGACTCAAAGGTCGACGGAGATCCACTCCAGACACCTCCCCCGCAAAACATCTACCGATCGGAACAATCGAAATACTCATCTTTTGTCAGCCGCAGTTGTAATGGTCGGATACACAACCGGTTCAGTCAGAAATGTTTCCTAAACATGCAGTCATAGCTTTAATCATAGACACCACCACGTCGATACACCAGCGATTGCTTATAAACAATCCCTTTCGACATGCGCAGGCAGGTAGAATCCGGCCCTTATGTTTAGTGAAACACCATGAGAAATCGCATTCGTGAGGTCTATCCGCTGATCCGGCTGGCAACCGTTTTAGCACTGATGACGCTCGGTTGTTCCGCTATGTACGCGGGCGTGATGGTGCTCGAGCCCTTAGCGCTGGAATTGGATACCGGTCGCGGCAACAGTTCGTTGATCTACGGCACGTTTATGATCGGATTTGCGTTGGGTGGTGTATTCATGGGCCGGCTGGCTGATCGCATGGGTATCATGATTCCTGCCTTGATCGGGAGTCTCGCCCTACCGGCAGGCTTTTATCTCGCAGCGCATGCCAGTTCAATTCTCGAGATTTGCCTGGCTTTTAGTTTATTGTGCGGGTTTCTAGGATCATCGTTCAGCATGGCCCCACTTATCGCTGACATCTCTCATTGGTTCAGCCGGCGGCGCGGACTTGCGGTCGGCATCGCATTCAGTGGCAGCTATGTCGCCGGTGCAATATGGCCACCGATATTGCAACGTATGTTTGATGCCCAGGGTTGGCGTGAAAGTTTTGTCGACCTGGCTTTGCTCACACTCATTCTCATGGCACTGCTGTCTCTACTGCTGTATCCGAGATCTCCGATAAACAAACAGCTGCCTACAGCTAGCTCAGCCAACTCTAATCTGACCAACTCGGCAATATCAGCAGGTACTCTTCAGAGCCTGATCTATCTTGCCGGATTTGGTTGTTGCGTTGCTATGGCAATGCCGCAGGTCCACATCGTGCCCTATGTCATGGATCTGGGTCATCCAGCAATACGGGGAGCGGAGATGCTGGGTCTGATGCTGGGTTTCGGTGTGATCAGCCGTGTTGGTTCTGGCTGGCTATCTGACCGCATCGGCGGCCTGGCTACTTTGGTGCTGGGTTCAGCACTACAGGTGGCTGTACTGATTGCGTTTCTTACCGGTAACAGTTTGGTCTTCCTGTATGGCATTTCCATTGCTTTTGGTCTCTCCCAAGGTGGGATTGTCCCATCCTATACCATCATTCTGCGTGCGTTTTTTCCACCCAAGCAGGCTGGCTGGCGAATCAGCACATCATTTCTGTTCACCGTTGCCGGCATGGCTTTCGGCGGTTGGATCGCGGGCTTACTTTACGACCTCACCGGCTCATATACCGTTTCTTTTCTTAATGCGATTGGATTTAATATTCTGAACCTGTGGGTCGCCGCAAGCCTGCTAAAAAAATCCGGTGCGATCGGTACACGCGCCTCGACAAGCGCAGTGAACTGAAGACACTCAGGACGCCATCGCTCATCGGCTAGAGACTACGGGCGATGAGTTCCTTCATGATCTCATTTGTTCCACCGTAGATCTTCTGAACCCGGGCATCGGCATAGGCACGGGCAATGGGATATTCGAGCATGTAGCCGTAACCCCCAAATAGCTGTAGACATTCGTCAATGACTTCGCACTGCATCTGACTACTCCACCATTTGGCCATGGAAGCAGTCGTCGCATCAAGCTGGCCATCCCGCTGAAGCTCAATACACTGGTTGATGAACGCCCGCGTGACCTCAAGTTTCGTTTTCTGTTCGGCCAGTTTAAAACGGGTATTCTGGAATTCAAATATGGACTTGCCGAATGCTTTTCTTTCTTTCACGTATTCCAGGGTCTCCGTAAGTGCAAAGTCCATGTGGCCCAGCGCACCAATACCGATCGCAAGTCTCTCCCAAGGCAGTTGGTTCATCAGTTGATAAAAACCCTGGCCAGGTTCAAGACCCAGAATATTTCCTTCCGGGACAAGCATATCGTCAAAAAATAGTTCCGAGGTGTCCTGGCCCTTAAGGCCGATTTTGTCCAGATTCTGGCCGCGACGAAATCCGTCGACCTGATCTGTTTCAATCATCAGTAGTGAAATACCGCGCGCACCCGCGTCGCGTTGTGTTTTTACCACCAGGCAGATCAGGTTTGCCGTCTGCCCATTGGTGATAAAGGTTTTGGCGCCGTTGACCCGAAAAACACCATCCTCCAGCACTGCGTGCGTCTCTACAGACTGCAGATCCGAGCCTTGTCCGGGCTCGGTCATAGCCAAAGCAGATATACGCTCCCCCGACACAAGTTGTGGCAGCCAGCGCTGTTTCTGTTCTGTCGTTCCATAGGCAAGTACGTACTGGACGACGATCGTATGGATCACAAAACCCCAGCTGAAATCCCCCGCAAGTGCTTGTTCGTACGTCGTGACGACGTCAAAGGTGATCCCGGCGCCTGCACCGCCATACTCTTCAGGAATGGCCGCTCCGAGTATCCCAGCCTCTCCAGCTAGGCGCCAGAAATCTGGATCGACATAGCCCTGTTCGTTCCAACGTGGCACATGAGGGATATATTCACTGGCCAGAAAACGCCTCACAGATTCAGCATAAAGCTGATGTTCTTCTGTCATCCACGTCGGAGTCCGTGTGTCACTGTGCATCTGTTTATCTTCCTTGATAGTTTGGTGCGCGTTTTTCTGCAAACGCACGCGGGCCCTCCACAGCATCCTCCGTACGCATCACACTGTTGAATAGTTGGAGTTCTAGACTCATCGCCTCGTTAAATGGCAGGCTGGCACCCTCGAGGATAGCGCGTTTGGCAGCACGCAGCGCCAGTGGTCCACGTGTAAGCAGCGTATCTGCCAGCGCACGGGCTTCGTCCATCAGCTTATCGCCCGGAACAACGCGATTCACCAGACCTAGCTGGTAGGCCTCATCGGCTGTAATAGGATCACCCGTCAAGATCATCTCCATGGCGCGGGCAAGAGGGATGGAGCGCGGCAACCGCTGGGTTCCCCCAGCACCAGGAATGATGGCCCACTTCACTTCAGCAAGACCCAGCCGGGCATGATCCGCTGCGACCCGCAAGTCGCACGCCAGAACCATTTCCAGCCCACCCGCAAGTGCAACACCATTGATGGCAGCGATGATGGGTTTATAGGTCGTAAAATTTCGGGTGATCCCGCCAAAGTTCCAGTCGTCCATGACCCCGGCACCCTGCGCAGGAATCAGGGTTTTAAGGTCGGCACCCGCTGAAAACGCTTTATCACCGGCGCCTGTAAGAATTGCGACCCACAGATCGTCATCATCACGAAACTCAGCCCAAACACGATCGAGCTCTACATTGTGCGCCATATCAAGCGCATTCATAGTCTCGGGACGATCAATCGTGACGATCGCAAGACGGTTGTCTTTTTCAAATCGAATACTCATTGCCTTTTCCCCTTTGCAACGTGGCACAGCAGCCTTTATCGCAGGATCTGGACAAAACCGCTATGGGGTTGTGTATGCTCCTATAGGTCCAAGCGTATCGCGCTAACTATAATTTGAATTGTATAGTTCTCACACACTCATTAATTGGGAGACTCTCGTATCATCCAGAATAATCCGACACCAATCAGGGCACTAACAACGGAAACAGAGTAACTCAGGATATAACCTCCGGTCATGTCGTAGAACACACCGGAAAGCCAGGCGCCGCTCATACCACCCAGACCAACACCCATGGTCATGGCGCCGCAAATTGCACCGAGCCCGTGGCCCGAGAAGGCTCGGGAGGCCAGCACAGATACGATTGGACCCCGTGCACCTTGACTCAGGCCCAACGGTAAGATTGCCAGAGCCAGCAATACCATCGCCGGGGTGACACTCAGGCACGCCAGGAGTATGCAAGCTGTGATGCTCATCGCATAGGAGACGGTGGCGACGCGCTTCATACCAAAGTGACGCGCTAACCACCCTGTTCCAGCAATTCCGAAAACAGTCAGAAATCCGTTTATGCTGAACGCCATCGACGCCACGGTCGAACCAAAACCCACGGATACAAGATAAGCCACCAGCTGTGGTCCAACCAGATACATTGCCACAGCCGTAATAAACATAATCACACACAGCAACCAGAACATCTTAGTTTGCAGTGCGGCTCGCAAGTGTCCATCGGTGCTGTCGCCTAGAACACCACCAAAACGAGAAAATGGAAACGTTGTGAGCTGCAGCTTTCTCCAGGGTAAAACGTATACGATAACCGCCAGAACACACAAAATAATCCCCAGTGTCCTATAAGTCTCACGCCAACCCAGCATCTCGATAAGCTCATTGGTGATCGGTATCCACAAAATGACACCAGCACCCATACCAGAATAGGCAATGCCGATTGCCGGTGAGAGCTGACGTGCACGAGGTCCCTGATACCAGCGCGTGATCAGGACTGTGTCTGTCGTCATGCCGATTGCCGTCATCGCAATGCCAGCCATCACGCCAGTACTAAGGTAAAAATGCCAAGGCTCAGTTCCAAACCGGGCCTACGAAAAAGCAAGACCGTAGATCAGAAGTCCAATGGTATAAACAATCCTGGGCCCGACCCTGTCCACAAACCAACCGATGACCACACCGGCGAGACCGTGCGCCCCCATATAAATTGCATAAATACCCGCCAGTGTGGTCCGTGTCCAACCCATCTCTGACTCGATGGGCAACAGGAACACGGCGAAAGTCTCGCCAAATCCGCGTGACAAAAGATTCATCAGAAAAGCTAGTATCACGACCAGTGTGGCGGTTTCACGCAATCCGTGACGAGTAGATGAATCGGATACCTCGGTCACCAATTCCCCTTCAGCGTGGATACAGTCGAACGCTTGGACTGATAACTGTCACGATCACTCAGCGTGTTGCTGATTCGAGTTCTAGTGGTTCCAACCGCCGGAGTGCATCAAGTAATCCGTCGTCCAGAGGCCACCGACCAATGTCCGGACATTCAGAAACTGTATCCAAGGTCGCAAGAACATCCTTTTCAACTATTCCGATGGTATTATCCAGGGAATATCCCTCGTCCGACCAGTCAATCTGGTCGATATGATCTGCAAACCAGTTCGAGCCCGAACTGTGTTTCATCACCTCCAGCAGGCTGCGTCGATCCAGGCCGAGTACCTGCGCCATTCCAAGCACGCGATGTGTGGCCGCTATAGACGATGCCGCACAGTAGTTATTGAGTACCTTGGTTGTCATGCCCATGCCAACATCGCCCAGACGAAATAAGCGATTGCCCATCACCTGCAAAATCGGCATCAGACGGTCGACAACAGCATCTGGACCGCCGAGCATAAAAGAAAGTGTTCCCTCTCTTGCACGGTATGGCGCACCGCTCATTGCAGCATCAACCAAACTGGTTTGTGTCGGCAACTCTGTCAACAGCTGACGGATAAACCGCGGTGAAACCGTTGAACTGATAACCAGGATTTCAGGCGGGCTGGCGCCACGAACGATTCCCTGCGCTTCGCTGAAAAGCAATGATCTAGTCTGGTCCACGTCACGGACCGCACTGATCACCACATTACATCGCTTGGCGAACTCTGCGGCATCCTCCAACATATGCTCAGCGATGGCACCGAATTCTGCGAGCGGCCGCACATCGTGAGCCCACACCTCAAAACCAGCCGTCAGTAGACGCTGGGCCATCGGTTCCCCCATTGCACCACAGCCTGCGATACCGATCACTTCCTTTGCCATATGCTGAATTCCTCTGGAATTTTCAGGTACGATAAAAACCGATCGACAGCAGAACCCGATTCGACGTATTCACCGACCTGATCACCGGACTGACAGATCTGAGTTGATGTTAACCCGTTGCGGGCAAAATGCGACACTGAAGATCTGATCCTGCCCAGCTGGTCTGACCCGACCCACCACCGGAATAATAACGGCCACTGCGAGCCCTGACTTGAGGGCTGTCTCTTCAGACGATCCCCGCGTAACATATCGGGCCAGAATATCGTACGTCGCTGCTCGAATCTATACACCCAGCGCCAGTTGCACGAACCTAGACATTACCTGACAACATGCGACAACTGATAACCGTCAACCACACAAGGAGAACCGTATGGCTGCCAATCGTAAAGTAATCATCACCTGTGCCAGTACAGGGTCAATTCACACACCGACCATGTCTGAGTTCCTGCCGCTGACACCACAGCAGATCGCCGGACAGTCAATCGCAGCTGCAGAAGCCGGTGCAGCGATTCTTCATCTGCATGCCCGCGACCCGGAAGATGGCCGCCCTACACCAGATCCCGATGTCTTCATGCAGTTCCTGCCACCGATCAAAGAGGCTTGCGACGCTGTCATCAATATCACCACCGGCGGGGGCCACGGGATGACCTTGGATGAGCGCCTGGCGGCACCGCTTCGAGTCAAACCTGAAATGAGTTCACTCAACATGGGCTCCATGAACTTCGGCCTTTTCCCCATGCTGGCACGCTACGACGAGTTTCGATATGACTGGGAACGGGCGCATTTGGAGAACAGCCGCGACTTTATCTTTAGGAACACATTCAAGGATATTGAATATATCCTCGAGATTCTCGGCGAAGGCTGTGGCACTCGATTCGAGTTTGAATGTTACGACATCGGTCACCTCTACAGTCTCGCCCACTTTCTAGACCGTGGCCTGGTTAAGCCCCCCCTTTTCGTTCAATCAATATTCGGAATTCTTGGCGGAATAGGCGCTGATCCTGAAAACGTGACCCACATGCGCCGTATAGCAGACAAACTTTTTGGTGACCAGTACATCTGGAGTATTCTGGCTGGCGGTCGACACCAGCTTCCGTTGGTCACTATGGGTGCGGTAATGGGTGGTAATGTGCGGGTCGGACTGGAAGACAGCCTTTACGCGGGCAAAGGGCGACTGGCGACGTCGAATGCGGAGCAGGTATCGATCATCCGAAGGATTCTCGAGCGACTCTCACTTGAGATTGCAACACCTGATGAGGCCCGCGAAATGCTTGACCTTAAAGGTGCCGATCAGGTCGCCTTCTAGTCCAGTCCCCCACTGGGTGTTTCAGCAGTTTCAAACTGTTTGTGCAGAACGCAATACCAGTTTGTTACTCCGACTCAAGCAATTGGGAGAAATAGATGACTACACCACCTATACAAAACATTGCGGTCATCGGCCTTGGCACTATTGGTCACAGCGTCGCCCAGGTTTATGCCGCAGCAGGTTGCACAGTGAGATGCTTTGATCCTGACCCCACAACTGGAGCCAGTCTTGCCGACCGTGTTCGCACAAATCTAAAACAGATGGCCTCCGCCGGACTCTCGTCACCAGATGAAATTGAACACGTTGTGTCAAGGTTTGTGATTTGTGACAGCGAAGTCGAAGCTGTTTCCGGTGCTGAATTTGTGTCTGAGGCGGCTGCCGAAGATTTAACTATTAAGCAAGCGCTGTTCGCCAGGCTGGAAAACCATATTGACCGCTACACCATACTCGCCAGTAACACCTCCACTTATCCAATGACGCAGATATCGCGGGATATGGTCCATCCGGACCGCGCCCTGGTGACTCACCCGTTTAACCCGCCACATCTGCTGCCAATTATTGAAGTCGTGCCAGGAAAAAGCACCTCGGAACAGACAGTGTCCGCTGCAATGGCACTGATCGAGTACACGGGTAAACGCCCGATTCGGTTGAACCTCGAAATGCCCGGCTTTCTAATCAACCGTATCCAGATGGCTATGGTACGTGAGGTATGGGATCTGTTGGATCGAGGTGTTGCGTCTGCTGAAGACATCGATGCCGCCGTGCGTGGCAGTCTTGGCTTCAGGCTGGCTGCCATCGGCCCACTAGCGGTGTGCGACTTTGCTGGGCTGGATATCTGGGCCAAAGTGTTCGACAACCTTGCTGGTGAAATCTCAGCGAACCAGCAGATCCCAACCACGATTCGGACGCTGATAGATAACGAGCATTACGGCACGAAGAGTGGGCGTGGGTTCTTTAACTACTCCGATGAGACTACCCTGAAGGCCCGGACCGACGCACGAGATCGCGGTTTTCTAGAGATCCTAAAACTTTTTCATTCCGGCTGAGAAAGCTGCTCTAGAATTAATTCTCATAACCGGTTGCGTGCCAGCTTCGCGCCCTCGACCATCACTTTGAGCTTTCGTCGTGCAACATCGACGTCAAGCGGCACCAAACCGCAGTCCGGTGCCGCCTGGATCTGATCGGCCGGCAGATATTCGGCCGCTATCAGCAGCCGGGCGGCTATCTGTTCAGGGCATTCAACCCGGTCAAACCCCAACGCACCATTATCGACACAACCAAATAACACCGTTTTGCTGGGGCACAGCGTAAGCAATCCGGGATCGAGGCCGGATGCTTCAAACTCGAGCGCCAACTGGTCTACCTTTGAGTGTTCCAGCTCTGTGAGTATGGCGGGATAGGCATCAACGATCGGCCGTGGCACACCCGGCATCGGGTAACTGTAGCAAACATGGACACAGGTTTTGGCGCGGATTCCTTCGATACACCGATCCAGAGCTTCTATACCCCATTCGGCAACTTTGTCCGGGTAACGGCTGAATACCGGCTCATCGAACTGAATGACGGCCGGGCCCAGCGCATCCAG
This sequence comes from Gammaproteobacteria bacterium, assembly GCA_022450155.1. Lineage (NCBI taxonomy): Bacteria > Pseudomonadati > Pseudomonadota > Gammaproteobacteria > Gammaproteobacteria bacterium. The sequence continues at coordinate 28,888 of JAKUQR010000002.1, forward strand.
ATCGCGAGCCTCGTCGTTCAACGCCCGGGCAACTGCCATGGCCAATGCCCGCTCATCTCCATAGTGCTGGTCAAGCGTAGAATCGACCACAGTCATCGGACCGGGCAGCGTCACTTTCAGCGGGCGACTGCTGTGCGCCATAGCAAATTGAAGATCGTCGACCACGATCGGTGCATCACGGGACACCTCCCCCGTACAGCGGCCGACCTCGGCCAGTCGCCGATTGTCTCTCACCCACTTTTTGGCTGGCGTGGCATAGTCAAAACCACCCAGCCGCGCCACAATGTGCGCCAAATAAGAGGTGCGGCGCTGTTCACCATCGCTGATCACATCTATATCGGCTTCAGTCTGGTCGTGGATCGCGACCCGAACAGCATCGTCCTGCGCCTGTTTCAGTAGTTCTCCTTCAAAAAGCCATGTGGCCCCTTTACCATGGACCTGTTTACCACTGGAATTTAGGGGTAGTTTCTCCTGCAGCCAAGGGGGCTTGGGCAGACTGCCAACAACAGTGGTTAGAAATGGACGGTTCGGCAGTTCCATGGTTGTTCTCTCCGAACGTAGCAATGCGCACGCAGGCTGGATCTGGTGTTCTCAGCTATATTCTGGCTCACACAGACTACAGGTTGATCGAATTATCTCAACCCAGTGTAACAATAACTTATACAGATTCGTTCACCGATAAAAAAGCGTTCTATGGACCATTACGAATCCGTCTGCAGATCCCATCGTACCTCGCTGCCTGAGACATTTAATTTCGGCCGAGATGTGGTTGATCAGATGGCCCGGAATAAAGACAAGATTGCCTTGATCTGGTGCAACGACTGCAACACAGAACGGGTACTCACCTTTCAGGAAATCGCGGACAGCTCAAATCAGGTTGCCAACTGGCTTATTGAACAGGATATCAGCCAGGGTGATCGCGTCATCGTCATGCTGCCCCGTATTCCCGAGTGGCAGATCTGTCTGACCGCTTGTCTCAAACTGGGTGCAGTACCCATACCCTGTATCACCATGCTCACAGAAAAGGACATTGCCTACCGTATGGATCATTCGGGCGCTGCTGCCGTGATCACGACGGCAGCAGAGACATCCAAGTTTCAGACCCATCTGCGCACACTTAAAGCAGCACTTGCAATAGGTGGGGCGGTTGCGGGTTGGTCGGATTACGAGTTGATCAGCGATCAGGACAGGAGATTTGAATGTTGTGACCTCGGCCTGGACGAACCTGCCATCATGTACTACACCTCCGGTTCGACCGGTGATCCTAAAGGGGTATGTCATCCGTCAAGAAGCCTTTACGCCTGGCGCTATTCGGCAGTGCACTGGCTGTCTCTGGAGCCATCCGACATCATGTGGTGTACTGCAGATACCGGATGGTCAAAAGCAGGAACGAGCATCCTGTTTGGTCCGTGGAGTCAGGGCAGTACGGTCCTTTTCTATGACGGGCCATTTGAACCACGGCGACGGTTTGAGTTGATCGAACGCTACCGCGTTAGCGTATTCTGCGCTGCAGCCACTGAACTTCGGCAACTGATCACAGAAGACGTCAGCGGAATCGATCTTTCTCACCTGAAGCACGCAGTCTCTGCCGGCGAATCGGTTAATCCCGAAATTATTTCGGCCTGGACTAGGCAGACCGGCGTACCTTTGTTGGATGGTTACGGCCAGACCGAGATTTTGATGACGGTACTCAACTACCCCTGGATGCCGGTCAAGCCGGGTTCGATGGGCCGTCCTTTACCGGGTATAGACACCGGCGTGCTTCGCACAGACGGTACCCTAGGTGGCCGAGGCGACCAAGGTGAACTGCTGATCCGCCTTCCCAGTCCCCAGATGATGCTGAGTTACTGGAACGATCCCCAACGTTCCGCCGAGGCAGTGGTGACACTGAATGGGTCAGACTGGTTCAAGACAGGAGACAACGTGCGGCAGGACACAGACGGTTACTTCTTTTACGTCGGTAGAACTGATGACATCATCAGTTCAGCGGGTTACCGGATCGGCCCACAGGAAGTTGAAAACGCCCTGATCACCCATCCTGCGGTTCAGGAAAGTGCAGTCGTCGGCCTGCCTGACCCCGAACGTGGTGAAATCGTCAAAGCTTTCGTGGTTCTTACACAATCTGATTCACAACGTGCGGACACCGAACTGGTTGCCGAGCTGCAGACCCACGTTAAACGGACAACGGCACCTTACAAATATCCCAGGGCGATAGAGTTTGTCGACGAACTGCCAAAAACAGTGAGTGGCAAAATCCAGCGCAACCTGCTGCGGCAATCAAGCCCGAATAAGTAACCCGGTTACGGTTATCAGACTGCAAGCGCCATGCCAGCGCCATAAACGATGTCCGCACCCCCCGCTGGTTCACCACCTGCCGTAAAGCCAATGGCATGCACTGATGCAATATCGTAGCTGGCTGCACTCCTGACGAAGCGATATCCATCGGTCTCGAGATCCGCATAACTGTAGCGCGGAATACGAGCGCTGACCGTAATCGCATCGCTGGTTGCTGAGAACCGTGGAGCGAGAACGGCCTGCTGTGGGGTCATGTCGAATTCAACCACATTGAGGATGACCTGTAGTACACCCATGGCGATCTGAGTCCCGCCGGGTGCCCCCAACGCCAGTAGCGGCTGCTCGCCATCAAAAACAATTGTCGGGCAGATGGAACTGAACCTCGACTTGCCCGGTGCAATAGAACCGGCCCTGCCGGGTCTAGGATCAAATACACCCATACAACCGTTATACATAAACCCCATTCCGGGTGTAATCACACCAGACATCATACCCAGTGAATGAGTCATTGAAACAATATTCCCGGAATGATCGACCGTACACAGGTGTGTCGTACCTGGAGACTCCGACAGTTGCAGCCGCTCAACCTGCGCTTTCTTTCCCTGTGAGATAGCACTGGCGTGCTCACTCGCATAAGACTGACTGGTAAGCCGCTCGACAGGCACATCGATAAAACGAGGATCTCCGACGTGGCTGTCTTTATCCGCGGTGGCTATCTTCATGGTTTCGGCGACCGTACGGATATATTCAGCGGAGTTGTGTCCCATTGCCTTCAGATCAAAGTGCTCAAGAATGTTGAGCATCTCAATAATCATGATGCCACCACCGGGCGGGTGATTGGTCGCCACCCTCAAGCCCCGATACGCACCCCACAACGGTTCTTGTCTTTCCGTCGTGTAGTCGGCGAGATCATCTGCACTCAACAGCGCATCGTTACACCGCATGTCTGCATCGATTTGCCGCGCAATGTCACCGCTATAAAAGATCTCAGCACCAGCAGCGGCAATCCGACCGTAAGTCTCGGCCATGCCTGGATTGCGAACAATGCTGCCAACCGGCTTGACCTGTCCTTGATCAAAATAAATCTCCCGCCCATCGGGAGAATAGCCTAACCTGTCCTCAACGCTGACCCGACCCGGCAGCCCAGTACCTGTCCAGTAACTGTAGACGCCGGGTGTGACCACATAGCCGTTGGAAGCTGTCTCAATAGCGGGCTGGAGCAGTTCCGCCCAGGAAGTTGTGCCGTATCTCTGGTGTGCTTCCCAGAAAGCCTTCAGTGTGCCCGGGGTAGTAATCGACTGATAGCCGATATCGTTCAATGCGCCTTCAAGTACAAAACCAAAGCCGTCCTCAGTCTCCCCCAGCACAAGGTCCTGCCACATCTCCGCTGTAGCGCCGGCAGGGACCCGCCCATGAAAGTCAATACATTCGTGAACACCCGCTTCCGGCAGGTAGAGATGCATGCTGCCAAATCCTGCAATACCGCACATCATCGGATCAACAACCGTTTGTACAAAAGCACAGGCGAGCGCTGCATCTACTGCATTGCCACCCGCGCGAAGAATATTCGCACCAGCCTCTACGGCGTCTGGCTGCAGGCTCACAATCATTGATTTGGGCATTGCGTGCGCTCCACAAACGATCTGCTGCGGCAATCATACGGGTACTTGGCGGCTTGGGGAAAGCAACAGACCAGCAATGTTGACTTTAAGGCTGTTTAGAGCGCTTCTATGGTCTCTTTCCTACGGAGTTGCCACGTGAACCAGAAGGCCACCACCGACAGGACAACCATCCAAACAAACACATGATGGTAGTCACCAAAAGCATCGTAAACAGCACCACCCAAGTACGCCCCGGCACCCCCGGCTGCCTGATGTGTCATGATAATGATGCCACTGAGTACGCCCAAGTCCGCCCGACCAAAGTATTGTTGGACAAATACAACTGTCAGTGGTGCTGTAATCCAGAAAGTGATGCCATAGCACAATGCGAACAAAATGATAGTCGTCGGTGTTGGCATCAGCATCACCAGAGTAAACACCACGATGCGCACTGCGAAACAAACCAGTGTGGGAAGCACGGGACCATAGCGGTCGGTCAGAAACCCAGTTGCGAGTACACCAAACAGCCCGAAAAGTCCCATCACCGCAAAAAGATTGCCGGCCATTGACGACGTCAGCCCCTGGTCACTGGCAAAAGCAACCACATGGGTAGCCACGAAAAAATCCTGCCCGCCACAGACGGCGTAGATCACTATCAGGATCCAAAACACGCGAGTGCAAACCGCCGTTGATACACCGCCCCTTGAGTCATCCACCCCACGGCTGACGCCCTGATCTGTCTGTTGTTGCAAAGTCGGCGGCACACCGAGAAACATCAGCGGTACAACGAGAACAACCCCAAGCCCCGCCAGGAGAATAAACGCACCACGCCAGCCGATCACGTCAAGCTGCGCCGTTAACAGCAAAATGATAACCAACTGCCCCACTCCCATACCGGATATCGCAATACTGTTTGCAAGGCCGAGTCGATTGGGAAACCAGCGGCTGATCAGAACCCCGATGGGGGCCACGGAAGTTCCCGCATTGGATAGCGCAAATATCACCCCGTAGATCAATATCGCCTGAAATGGAGTCTGAATCAGACCCATCAGTGCAATACTGGCGCTGGAAACCAGCAACGCGAATATCAGTATCAACTTGGGATTGTAACGATCCGCCAGGCGACCAATGACGGGCAGCACGACAGCCGAAACCACCATGAATACGGTTACCGTCAGCGACAGCGTGGTACGACTCCATACCAGATCATCAGCCATCGGCTTGAGCGTTAGACCGATCGTAAACCGGGAACCCCCATTGAAAAGCAACAGCAAGAAAGCCACCGCCAGTACAAAAAGCGCTTTAACTGGCGGCATCTTGTAAACCGTCATCTCGCTGACTTCACAACAAAAAGCTCACGCTTGAGCAAGCCGTCAGCCAAGGCATCTCGCCGTCTTTCGAGGTCCTTAATCCGTTTTTCCACGGCCTCAGGACCGGCCGACAACACCAGTTCACGGTGGTAGGCACGTTCGGTATCCACTCGATCTACCGTCAACTGTGCAAACGGTTCTGTCACGTCGTGCTGTGCCTCTACTGTCCACCCTGTTTGGGTCAGCAGCGATCGATAGCTGCTCTTTGATGCTACAAATTCTGGGCCGGCATCCAGCGCACGGCGGTGATCGAATTCCGACAATCCCGGGGGGACGGAAATCACACTGAACACCATCGGCCTGCCTGGACGCAGTATGTTCTGACAAGCCCGCAACACCGCCTTTTTGCGCAGCAGGCAACACAGCAGATCCGCGTGGCATACCGCATCGAAACTATCGTGGGCAAAAGGCAGTGCTGCAGCATCTGCCAACGCCAGCCAGACAGACGCATTACTGGTTTCTTTCAACCGCCTCGTTTGGGCGATTTTCAAGCCGAAAGCCGGGAGATCAACCAGAGCCAAATCGCAACCCGTTGTTCGGGACAGATAAAGACCCGGCCAGCCGGAGCCGGACCCTACATCGAGCAGTCTGGACCCCGACCTCAGCTCGAGTAAGCTGGCCATGCGATCCGCTTCTGCCCTTGTCGTCCAGCTGCTGGCACCGTAGTCGCAGCCACAGACCTGGCGCTCAATTTTCAGCATCGCCGGATGCTGCGCATACTCGTAATAGGTATCCATGGCGTGCCTTTGCTGCTGTTCAGCTGATGTCAACACGGTCTGTTTACCTACGTTCTCAATCTGAAATCAGACTCTTCAAGGGCGCCCTAGACACGACTGGTCGGAGTGCTATCGTACCAGCCACACCGATCCCGAGTGCTCCACCGATACACCCCAGGCCCCATACCCACCAACCTGGGGACAACGTAAACCCGAATACTTCTGTTGCTAGAATCGAAGCGGTGGCAACAGCACTCGTCGATGCTAGCAGCCCGGCAACAGCCCCCAGCAGCGCAAATTCGAAGAACTGGGTCAGCCACAAGCGCCGAGTACTCGCCCCAAGTGCTCGAAGTACCGCAGCATCCCGGCTTCGCTCTATTGCGCTCGCTTGTACGGCCGCGGTCAGCACTGCGATACCAGCCAACAACGTGAATATGAAAACGTACTGTACCGCCACACTGACCTGCTGGATGACCTGCCGAACCTGCTGCATCAGAGAATCGATATCAAACAGGGTAACAGACGGAAACTGTTGGATCAGCCGGATCGTAGTATCGGTGTTCTCGGCTGGCAGGAAAAAACTGGTAATGAGCGTCCTAGGCCGATCTAGAAGCAAGCCCGGTGTGGTAATGACAAAAAAATTAACCTCGAAACTGTCCCAGGCAACCTCTCTCAGATTGCTCACCCGGCCGGTCAGATCGACTCCGGCAACACGGAAAGTCATCTCATCACCAATACCAACGCCGAGGGTCTGCGCAAACTCTCTTTCCAGTGATAACAGGTGCTCATCGTCCTGGCCCGCTGTCCACCATGTTCCGCTGACGATGCGGTTGGTATGTGGAAGGTCGCCTGAGGGGGAGAGATTGAACTCGCGGGCGGCAAAACGCTGAGCTTGAAGCGTCGGAAACGACTGTGGCTCCACTGGCTTACCGTTGTGTCTAACCCAACGACCCCGGGTCATAGAGTAGAGACCCGACGTGGTCAGGTTTTCCTCGGCAAAAAATTTCATCAACGAGGTACGCTGGTCGGGCTGGATGTTGATCAAAAACCGATTTGGTGTGTCGCTTGGGAGCGAATTCATCCAGCCCTCCATTAACTGGGTACGCATGACCGTCACCATCAACAGTGCGGTAATGCCAAGGCCAAAAGCGAGCACCTGCATCACGCCCATGCCGCGTCGGCCCCCCACGGTAGACATGACATATCGAGTGGTCGGACGTGAAACCGGAATTTGTGTGGCCAGCCAGAGGATCACCCATCCCCCACATGTAAGCCCGACCACCAGACAAACTGTCAATCCCATAACCCACAAGGTGAGCACAGCCTCATCGGCTTGCCAGAAGATCAGTCCACCGCTGGTGAACACCGCCAGTCCAATCGTCAACCACATCGAAGGCGGAGCCACGCCTTCTTCTCCCCGCAGAATCCCTAATACTGAGACAGTGGGCAGCTTGAGCAGTGGCGCGAGTCCGAAACCCAGCGCCGTAATCAGTCCAACTAATATCCCCGTCAGCAATGGCCAAAGAGAAGGGGGACCGAGTGAAAAGCCGAGTTTTTCTTCGGCGAGAGCCGATAGAAATGACTGTCCCGCATAACCCAGCAAACCACCAACGCAGGAGGCAGTCAGTGCAACCCGTACCAACCGGAAGATGAAAATCCTAAGGATCCGTCTCTGACTCGCACCCAAGCAGCGCATGACAGCCGCAGTCGTCGATTGCCTGCGGGCATAAAAACGCGCTGCGATGAATATACCGGCTCCAGCAACGATTACCACCGACAAGCTGGCCAGCCCAAGGAAACTCGAGGCCCGCTCGAGCGCGGTTCGGACACTGGGCTGAGCATCCTGCACACTCCGCCGTTCAAGGCCTGGGAAATCCTGTCGGTTTAGCCATTTCGAGAATGCGTTCAGTGCGTCCCGAGTACCCGCCAGCTGAATACGGTAATGCGCCCGACTTGATGATGTGATGAGTCCCGTCGCGCTGAGATCTGACAGTCTGATCATGATTCGCGGCGCAGCCATACGGAAAAATGAACCAAAGTCATCGGGTTCAGTGATCAGCGCATGCGAGACCCTAAAAGATTTCTCGCCGAGCTGAACGATGTCACCGGTATCAAACCGGGCTTCTGCAAACAAGCGTGAATGTGCCCAGCTTTCTCCGGTGGCTGGAATCTTGTGGGCCGCGGAACCTTGACCATAGGGCCGCTCGGCTACCTGGGCAACTCCGCGAAGGGGATATTTCTCATCCACCGCCTTCACTGATACCAAGCGTGGTGATCCCGCCGCGGTCAGCATCATGCTGGGAAATTCGACCTGCTGACTAAGCTCAAGCCCTAAAGCCTTCGCCTGATCCACTACTCTGGGAGCGATAGGATCATGGGCCTGCAGCACCAGATCGCCACCGAGGCTCTGCGCGGCCCGACTTTGCATAGCCTCCCACACACGCTCATTAAAGATACCAACCGATGTCACGGCCGATACCGCAACCACCAGCGCCAACGCGATTACCGGAAGACCAGCTTCCTGCCAGTCCCGTCGAAAAATGCGCACACCATCCCTGACGGTAATCAAGACTGCAGTCGCCCGCCGACGCCGAGCGTCAAAATTCGATCGCAGCGGTCAGCCAGCGAAGCATCGTGAGTCACCAGTAGTAGGGCACTTCCATACTGTTGGCGAAGATCGAAAAACAAATCCGCAATAAGACCACTGCTTGCAGCATCCAGATTGCCGGTGGGCTCATCAGCAAACAACACCTTCGGATTTACAACAAAGGCCCTGGCCAGGGCAACCCGCTGCTGCTCGCCACCGGACAGTTGCGATGGGTAATGGTTTACCCGTTCAGTCAATCCCACGCGATCGAGCAGATCTGCCGCGGCAGGTCGAGTATTGTCGTAACCGGCAAGTTCCAATGCGATCTCTACGTTTTCAATTGCACTCAAGCCTGCCAGCAGATGAAAGGTCTGAAATACGAATCCAACATTGCCTGCCCGAAGTGCTGCTTTCTCATCCTGGTTCAATATGCCGAGTTCTCTACCGAGGAGATGAACCGAACCTCTGGTCGGATCCTCCAGACCTGCCAGCAGAGCCAGCAAAGTAGATTTGCCCGAACCCGATGGCCCGGTGATGGCAACTGCATCGCCCGGCATGACTGTCAGGGTAATCCCATCGAGTATGCTCAATTCTCCATCCGGCGTTTTCACTTGCCGGGACACATCGTCTGCAGTGACAATCGGTTTCATGCTGCGTCTACTCCTGGTGCTGTCCGCTTTATTGTTGCCCGTAAAGGTCAACGCGGAAAACATTGTAATTCTCGGTGACAGCCTCAGTGCCGGCTACGGTATTCCGCTCACCGATAGCTGGCCTGAACTGTTGAGATCACGATTATCGCAAATGGGCCACGTGTACGACGTAATCAATGCCAGCATCAGCGGGGAAACAGCAACTGGCGGCCGAAATCGACTGCCGGAACTGCTCACAGAGTGGCACCCCAAGATATTGATCCTTGAACTCGGTGCCAACGATGGCTTGCGAGGAGCACCGATCGTCTCGATTCGTGATGATCTCGATTACATCATCAGCCATTCCCTGGCTGAGGGTACCGACGTAGTGCTGGTGGGTGTCCTACTTCCTCCCAACTACGGCGCACACTACACCCGTAAGTTCCGTGATGTTTACACAGAATTGGCCAAACGCTACGCGTTGCATTTTCTACCTTTTATTCTCGACGGCATCCACGGCCAGCCTGAACTGATGTTGGATGACCGCCTGCACCCATCATCTCTTGCACAACCTATGATTCTGGATAACCTTTGGCCGGTTCTGGCGCCACTATTGAACGTGATCAGATGAGTCAGATTCGAACAGGTTCCAACTGGGGTACCTAAAATCCCCCGCTCGAATTCAGACCTGGCTGGCTGTACTGTACAGCCGGCGCTACACTCATCGTCAGTTCACCATTCTTTATAATAATACCGACGTGACTCAAGGAGAACAGCCTATGTATACGCTATACGGTTCGCTAGGTGCGGCCAGTCTCACTCCTCAGTGCGTACTAGAGGAAGCCGGCGTCCCCTACGAACTCATCGAAGTGGATATTTCAGAAGACACCGAACGTGATCCGGAATACCTGAAGCTCAACCCACATGGCCGAATACCAACGCTGGTATTCGATGACCAGGTCATGATCGAATCCGCTGCTATTTCTATCTATTTGGCCGACAAGCATTCTCAAACACAGCTTAGTCCTCCCTTAGATCATCCCGAGCGCTCCCGTTATCTGCAATGGATGGTTTACCTCACCAACACCCTACAGGAGGCCTTACTGCTAAAAATGTACAGCTCACTCTACACTGATGACCCCGAGGGATCCGCTGCCGTTATATCCCGTGCATCATCAAAACTGGACACGATTATGGCCTTTGTTGAACAGTCACTAGGCCTGACAGAAGGACCTTTCTTTCTGAGCAGCGGACTCAGCACAGCCGATATTTACCTTAATATGCTTGGTGGATGGGACCCAGCAATCCAGGTCCGGATACTGTCCTCGTCTACAGTCGCAAACATACCGGAAAACCAGCGGTATATTAATGTCGAACGTAACTATGCCGAGATGCTCAAGCGACCTGGGGTTGCGAAAATATTTGCTGCCAATGGCTACTAATTTGTTGAGAATCCAATCGAGTCCAGTTTCGAGGCACCGGGCCTGCTACCGGTCTAGATAGAAGACCCCAGAATCAGTCCGCTGCGCCTACTGAGGTTTTTGGCCGCGCTATCCACTGCAGTAACATCACCGCGACAACCGTGACACTCGCACCCATCACCTGTTGTGCAGTCAGCCACTGCCCCAGCACAATGACCCCTAGAATCATAGCCCATACGGGAGCGGTGTTATCAATGATGGCTGTCTGCAGGGAACCAACCAAGTCAACTGCCTTGAATAACAACAGCGTGGCTGTAACGTATAAGACTACGCTGCCGCACAACGCCAGCCACCCCACGGGGGACGTCGGCCATGTTAACTCAACGATAAACAGGGACACAAAGCCCACCACAGCCGTTGCACTCAACAACATATAAAGCATCATGATCTTTGCCGGCAGTCTTTCCAGTACCCGTTCGCTAAGCAGCAGTAAAGCTGCCAGGCAGATGGCAGCAATCAGAGCCAGTGCAATACCGTATCTGACATCCCAGCCTGCCAACAGACTATCCGATCCAGTCAAGGCAATGATCAGACCCATGAAGGCCAGCGCTATGACACCCAGACCAAAGTAAGAAAAATCGCTTTGCCCCGAGCGCCAGGTCCAAAGGGCAATCATTATCGGATAAGTATAGAAAACGAGTATAGCCAGAGCGACTGGGATAAAAAGAATTGAGGCCAACAACAGATACATCTCGGCACACAGCAATACGCCGAGTATCAAACAACGATAAATCTCGGCTCGCTTTATAGAAACTTGAGAACCAGACAGCCATACCGCCACTATCAGACACCCTAGAAAAACAGACGCCCGGATTAGATTGAGTGCATGCAGGTTCGTACCAAAGTCATAAGCCAGCTTCGACAATGCGACATTGGACGAGAACGAAACGGCCGACATTAAGGCAGCGGCACTACCTAACCAGAACCGCTGGCGGGTTAATTCAGTATCGCACATGGACTTTTGTCTGTCGTTTTCTCAGCCGGCCACGCACAAAGCAGCAGCTGGCAACAGGCATTTATAGATACTGCGGGTGATTGAGGTCGTGATCAGAATACCTAAGGACGGGTAACCGACCTGATTCTCTTCCACCAGTCCGTACTTTGTTTACGCTTTCCCCGCCTGCTGAGTTGTTCCAGTTTTATCAGCAGTCCCCTGGCCGGCGTCCTGGCGAACCAACGCCATACTCGATTCCACAGGAATCCGAAATCCCTGTTCCAGGGACAGACCCGTAGGCAAATCGCGCAGTCACTGCTCAAATCAGCCCAGAAACTGAAACACTTTTCAGCGTCTGAGGTCCACTTGATCACACCTTGTATTGCTGATCTGTTGGGCTGTACGTCCGACGGTGGCCCGCTGGGCAATGCTTTAACCGGACAGGCATCGACACAACGGGTACAAACATCACAGAACCGGCGTACTCCGAGCAACCGGGGTTGGTCGTGTACCAACGGCAGGTCAGTCAGCACTTTTGAGAATCTGACTCTGGGACCGTACTCCGGCGTGATCACCAGCTGGTTACGGGCATACTCACCGAGACCCGCCTGGAGTGCATAGGGGATCACCAATGCCGAGTCATTCATGGAACCGACCGCTTGCCAGCCCAGATTACGAATATACTGTGACAAGCGAATTACCGTAGCTGCCTCTTCAGAATAGGCATTTCCCGTCGCTGCACCTGCGACTGCCGACGGGTAGGTGTCTACCATAGCCCTATCCATTTCGTGCCCCAATACCACGACTGATGTCAGACCTTCAGGTAAACCGGTATCGTGTTCTTCGAATGTGGTCGAGCTTACCCGGTTGGCATACGTCCAGCGTGGGTCATACGGGGCTATGCCAACGATCCCCGCGCCAAACAGCTTCGCGATATGCTTGATCTCAGCCGTCATAGCGTCACGATCCTCGACCTCGACCCGCTCTGCTGCGACCTGCGCAGTGGGCCGCAGAGGCGCGTTGAAACCTTCCCGAATACCCTGCGACTCTCCACGACTGGAAAATTCGTCTGAAACCGCCCAGGCAGCATTGCGCAGTGCAAAATCTTTCTGAGTAAACCCACCACCACGTCGGAAACTGGGTGTCTTTCGGTAAGAATCAAAAAACGCCATCATCTCCGGACGACGAATTTCGTCATCCCAGAAAGCCCGATTGAACATGTCATTGCGTTGACTGAAACGGGCAAACCTGTCGGTCGTCTGAATGCCCGCCGCAGCATCGCGTCGTTCCCTATCGGCGGCAGTCACCGGCGAGGTGTTAACGTTTGTTCTGTGATTCACCGTAACTCGTGGGTATTTGTGGCAGTAAACTCTGTACTGACTACAGGCCGATAACCGCTCAACTACCGGTCAGTCTGAGTCCTTCAGACCTGATTCTGAAGTACGGTAGAGGTGTACGTCTCGCTGTGGAAACGGAATGCTGATACCAACAGCATCCAACCACAGTTTGACATTTTGTTCAGTTCGAACCGAAGAGGCCAGAAATCGGTTCTACTGGTCCAGCAGCGAAGCGTGAGATTGACTGATGAATCACCCAATCCCGTGACCAGAACTTGGGGATCAGGGTAGGCCAGTACCCGAGTATCTTTAGACAGGTGGGACAACAGCAGATCGAGGGCCTGCTCGACATCGTCTTCATAGGCAATGCCGACTGGTATATCCAGTCGACGGGTCGGATTACGGCTGTTGTTGAGGATATTGCGATTCCACAACTCAGCGTTGGGCACTGAGCGGTAAATGCCGTCGTAGGTGGTCATGTCAGTGGTAAAAATATTTATCGCGTCTACGGTACCGGACACACCACCGGCATCGATGTACTCTCCAACCCGGAAAGGCCGGAGAACCAGCAACATGATACCGGCCGCCATGTTCTGCAACGTGCCCTGAAGAGCAAGGCCGATTGCAAGTCCCGCAGCACCCAGAACCGCAATAATTGAGGTGGTCTGAACGCCAAATTCCGCGAGCACCGCAACAAAGGCGATGACAATGACAAGATAACGGACCGACGACGACAGAAATGGCTTGAGTGTGTCATCGATTCGAGGCACGCGATCCAGGGCACGCCGAACGAGATACTGAGCCCGACCCGCGATCCACCAGCCGACCAGTAGAATAACGAGCGCACCGACCGCATCCAGTGCATAGCTGGCCAACTGGTCAAGCAACGCTTGAATCTGATCCTGATTCATAACCGCTATTCTACGACCAGTCACACTGTGACGGTATGCCCGTTTTTATCCGGATAGCCTGCGCTTAATCCAACTGACTCATCGTTTAACAGAAAAAGCCGACCGGGAGGGACTACAACGGACAGGATTCAAGCTGTTTACGATATCGATCAGCACGTGTAGCGACCTGTTCTGCGACCTTTAACAGCCATTTCTTTTTACGATAGGATTTATTCTGGTAACCGTCATGACCTTCATGGTAGGCAAGGTAGGAAGATCTGGCATCTGACGTGCTTATTCTCAGCGCTGTGTATGACTGCTGGTTATACCAACCGATGAAATCAGCCGCGTCCGCAAAGTCGGTTCGATCAGCGTCAGCGCTGCCAGCATCGCGCTGGTAACGAGCCCAGGTAGAGTCAATTGCCTGGGCATATCCAAATGCCGTACTCGGCCGCTTCCAGGGAATGATCCACAATAATTTCCGCCGTGGAGGCCGAGCGTCCGACCTGAAAGAAGATTCCTGGTAGACGAACGATACTGTTATCTCCGGCGGTACTCCCCAGCGTTCGGCAGTTCGTCTAACAGCCACCTTCCACTGTGGGCGATCCGAAAAAATCTGACAGATATCGTCAATAGATCTGAGCGGAGCCTCTATACACCCAGACAGAACCAACACGGCCAACAAAACAACCCCGATGACTGGCCTGTACACGAATCCGGTCAACAATCGCAGAGGATGCACTGAATCTGAACCCGATACTAAGATGAAATGACTATTCTGATCGCGGTGGGGTTGCCCCCGTTACATGGATTGTTTACCTGGGGGCAATTGGAAATCACAGCAAGCGCGTTCATCTTGGCCTCAAGTTCTACATAGTCGCCTGCCACAGAATTACCCGGGACAAAAACCGTCTGCTCGAGAGTGCGATCTGTGTCGACCGGAACATTACAGAAAAAGTTTATGTTCGGTACGATATCACGTCGATCCATTCCGTAGGGAGCCAGGGCGGCGAGAAAATTTTCCCGGCAACCGGTACAGTTTTCTACCCCATACAAAAGCTGGTTGCTGTGTTGACTGCAGCAACCACCAATCGTGTCGTGTCCACCTACAGTATCGTCGGTGATCGTAAATATCGGCCTCGCCTCGTCAGAATAGAGCGTGTGCCCTGCACTGAGCTTAAGGGTCAGTGCAGCCTTGAGTGTATTGGGGGCATGGTAGCGCTCTGCGTGTTGATCCGCGTTGTAGCACAGAAAATCAACACCCTGGCCACCTTCCAGATCGATGATTCTGAGTCGATGTCCCTGCGGAACAGGTTCACTCCAGTGTCCAGCCGGTGGTACAACATATTCTTTTCGCATTTGATTCTCCCGTTCTGTGTTTTTTTGTACTCCACAAACGCAATCTTAAATCGACTTTGATCCCAGGTTAACAATATCACCATACAGTTACACAATCGGCTTGATCACCTGGCCCGTCACGCCAGATTCGCCGATCGGCTAGAATCGCGGGCGAGTTTTAGTGGCCACTCTGGTCGAACCACATTAAGGATAGCCCGGATGGGGAATCACGTCGTGCCTTCTGCGTGCCGCTGGGATCTTGCTGACAGCCGATGAGCGGCTTGAATTCAAAACAGCCAGGGTCTTCGGCGCGTCGAATCAGATGACTCCCCGACTAAATATTCAACGAAACGGCCGGGCCTGGCTGCTGCTCGGGTTTATGGGCATTCTCTGGGGTTTGTCTTTTTCCCTGGCCAAGATGGCGACCGAAGGTGGTGCCCATCCGATCGGCATCAATTACTGGGTTTGTCTCATCGGTGCCGCTGTCCTGATTAGCGGCAGCTTTATATTGAGGCGCCCACTGCCTCTTCGACGGGATGTCCTGATTGTCTGTACTGTCTGCGGCGTACTGGGTTCTGTTATCCCGGGTACCGCATACTTTTATGCCGCGTCGCGACTCTCTCCCGGCGTTTTATCCATCACAATCGCCACCGTCCCGCTGATGACGTTTCTGGCGGCAGCTGTTCTGGGTGTTGAGCGTGTTTCGACAACGCGGCTGTTGGGTGTGTTCCTGGGGGTCCTGTCCATCGCCCTCCTGATTGGACCGAGTACAAGCCTGCCGGATCGATCAGCCGTACCGTGGGTTCTGCTGGCGGTGAGCTCAGCGCTGTGCTACACCGCTGAAAACCTGTTTGTGGCAATACGTATGCCGGCAGACGTCAACATATACACCATCGTGGGCGGAATGTTTCTAGCAGCCACGATCATCATGACACCGCTGGTCGTAATAACGGGTACTTTTGAACCGCTGCCCTGGCCCTGGGGACGATCCGAGTGGGCGATTCTCGGCATGGCGGCAATCACTGTATCGGCCTACGGTTTGTTTCTCTATCTGATCCGCTATGCCGGACCCGTATTCGCAAGCCAAACAGCTTATGTGGTGACACTCTCAGGCGTGATATGGGGCATTATGATCTTTGACGACGAACATTCACTGTGGGTGTGGTTGTCTCTGGGCGTGATGATGCTCGCACTGGGGCTGGTCACACCGAGAAAAGACAAGTCGCAACTTGCAGCACCTCCGGAACACGTGAACATCCCGTAATCCTGAATACATCTCTCGGCGCGGTGGTGTACTGACACCCCTAGGCTCCAGGTGAGTGCGTCTCGACAATGTCCGGTAAGGTGACCTCGAGCAGCTCCAGGTCTTGCGTGGACTCGACCAGTGTGTAACTGAAGTTGCTGGGCAGCACCATCGAATCGCCCCTGTTGAATTGCTCGATACCCCGGCCCGTGAGTTCCAGTGTGACAGACCCCTTGAGCACAAAGAAAAAAACGAATTCCGCAACGTGACTGCACGGTCCGGCGGTTGGTTTAAGCTGAGGACGGACAACGCGAACGCCGGCCAGACCTGAAGTGGCGGCCCCGATGCCGCTGTCTCGACACTCGAAACCGTCAATTCGCCATTTTGCCCAGCTGGCGGTTTCGGCCTGGTGCCGAACAAAACGCTGACCCATAAATAGCCGTTTACGGTTGACAACAGCTGTTGGCAGATCCATCTCATGATCGGCGATGGTTTCGTGCTCTGCTGGACATCCTATTTCGACAACCTCCATATTGTCTGAACACTCAAGTACGCGATGACGGATCTGTGGTGGTTGCAGTACACAGTCACCGGCACTAAGGATGAATTCACCACCTTGATCCTCATACACCAGCTTTGCCCAGCCCCGACAGCAGAAAATCAATTGAAATCGAATTCTGTGGTAGTGGACATAATCAGGGACCGGGCCAGCGTCGGGAATATGGATATGTGAGGCGATAAAGCGGCCACCTTGTCTATCCGGAATCAGGTCTCGGTAGCGCATTCCCGCTCGACCCACACCCCAGGCGGTACTGGAATCTAGCCGACTGACCACAAGTGACTGGACTACCGGTGGCAACTGTAGAACATTTTCAGCCGCTTCGAGTTCAATCTCAGTGCCGTTGGGTGCCTGCAAGCGCAAATTGCCTTGGGCAAGAGCCGTTGGTGCGCTGCAGTAAAGCCGCAGCGTTGCTGGCTTACTCGTCGCGTGACGATCGAGGCGCAACCGAATTCCGTATCCTGACAATACCGCTACCGTCGGCGCATCGGCGGGAAATATGCGATCAATCTGAAACTGTAGGGTCTCTACAAAAAAAGCCAGAGTCTCGTCTAGATCGGAGCACGCAAGTACCACCTCGGCGGTCTGTATGTTGTTGCTGTCTTTCACCGTTGAACTCAGATTAAGGCTGCACTACAGTTTCACCAGCCCTGTTGCCTGGCAAAAACCAAGAATCCTATAACGAACACCACCAGTACACTGTACGCGACCGCACCGATCAGAAAACGGACGATACGTCTACGCCGACGGCGTGTCTCAACCCGTACAAACGGTCTCTTCTCAAAAGGCGCCACCAGCGGCACATAAGACTCCGCCGTATCCGCATGACCTCTAGAGCGTGAATCGAACCGCGAGTAAACACCATCATCGTATTCATAACACCCATCGAACTGTTCGAGGACATAGGCTGCCGCATCCATGCTCAGACCAGGACAGGCAACCCCAAGTGCCTGCTGGAACTTTTTCCGGTAGACAGACCAGTTCGGATGCATGTTTGCGTAAAGCACAGGCGGAAACTTTTTCAGCTCGGTCTGCAGGTAGGACATACCCAAATCAACGTGATCATCAAACCGACGAGTATCTCTTTTCGACCACCAGGCGACGACTACGATTCCGCTTGCAACCAGGTACCAATACTCAAGTGCTGTGCGACCAATTTCGAGCCACATCGACATGACCTGCTGCCCCGTCTGCGTTGCCTTGAGTTAGCCCATGAGCTGGTTCAAATCAATCTACTTCGGGCAGCAGAAATTGACGTCAATCGCGGTAATCACGCTCCTCCCGATCGAGAACCGCTACCAGTCCGGTAAAGTGGCTGTAAGCAGGGCCATAATAAGTTTCAAGCGCTCGAGCCAGACTTTCTGCCACTTCGTCAGACATCAGTCTCAGTGGCTCGCTCAAAATAGTACAGCCGGTTAAATGTCTGGGCGACGGAATCGCCAATGACCAGGATGCCATGGTTGCTCATGATCATCACCTGACAGGGATTATCAGAAAGCATTTTTGCACATCGTTCTCCCTCATCCGCAAGTGCCAATCCGCCGTAGTCTTCGTCAATGACCACACGATTGAAAAAGGTCGCCGAATTCTGATCAATCGCGGGCAAGCGACTGTCGGCAAGACTTGCCAGCACAGTTGAATAAATCGGGTGCGTATGCATGAGACATTTGATTCAAGGACAAAGACGGTGGATAGAACCGTGTAGACCCCAGGCCGTTGGGTCAGGCGCATCCGGTCTTTCCATGACACCTTCGTCATGAACATTCAACAGCAACAGGTCGCTGGCTCGAATCTGGGAAAAGTGACGCTGGTTCGGATTCAGCAAGAAGTCGGTGCCAGACTCATTGACAGCCAGAGAAAAATGACTTGCCACACCCTCATGCAAATTGAGTCTGGCGGTCCAGCGGAAAGATGCCGCCAGCATGGCGCGCTCGTCCAAGTAAGCGCTAACGTTTGCTTGCTGAGAAATAGATACAGTTGCCATTGTTGGCCGCCCTATGTACTCAATGATACTCCGCGGCATTGTGGCACAGGTCAAAAAAAGGTGCTATTCATACACAATCCCTCAGGGCCAGACATTAGTGGTCTAACGAATCCATCCCGCAGACTTCCGTGTATCATTGCCGCATTGGAACGATCTGGCAGGAGTAGACGAGCGTGAACCTTGAAACAGTGAATTACCAGCACGATGGTAGCGTCGCCATCATCAAACTCAACCGTCCCCAGGCCGGCAATGCCCTGTCTGCTCAACTGGCAAGTGACCTGCTTGCAGCAGCCAGCGGCGCAGCCAAGGATGACAACGTACGGGCTGTGGTGTTTTCTGCAGAGGGAGATTATTTTTGCTTCGGGGGCGACCTTAAAGAGTTCAAAGCATTTGGAGGACAACCCGATAAACTCAAACCCATCGCCGACCAATTGCACCGGGCCATGTCGATTTTCCTGACAATGCCGAAACCCGTGATCGTCGCGGTCAATGGTATGGCTGCGGGCGCAGGCGTGCCGATGTCTCTGGTTGGAGACATCATCATTGTCGATGAAACAGCGCGATTTCGACTGGCCTATACGGCTGCCGGCTTGAGCCCTGATGGTGGGTCGACGTGGCTGTTACCGCGACTGATCGGTTTTCGCCGTACACAGGAACTGATATTTGAGAACCGCGAATTATCTGCACAGGAGGCCGTGGAGTGGGGACTCGCCACGCGTACCGCTAACCAGGGCACTGCTCTGGACACTGCAATCAAACAGGCTCAGTCGATGGCCAGCGGACCGACCATGGCGTTTGCTTCCGCAAAAAAGATGCTCGAGACAACCTTCGCTAACGATTTTGTCGCACAGACAGACATCGAAACACAGGAGATCTCAGCAAACATGGCCGGTCATGACGGGAAAGAAGGTATCGATGCTTTCATCAACAAACGCAAGCCCAATTTCAAGGGAGTACGCTGAGCAACACCTGGGTTGAATGCTGATGGGGAAAGACGAGCACAAGATCGACCCCCGACTTGCCCGAAATTATGCCGATCTGGCTACGGACGATCAGCGAGTCGTCTACCGGCAGTGGGCAGATTCATACGATGAGGAACTGATCGAAGAATTCGGCTACATCGCACCTCAGGAGGCGGTCAACGCCTTCGTCCGCAGGGTCCCTGACCGCAAAGCGCCTGTTCTGGATATGGGTTGTGGTACCGGACTGGCAGGGAAACTGCTCGACCAGGCGGGCTATGAACACATCGACGGTATTGACCTGTCACCGGAGATGCTCGAAAAAGCGGCCGCACTAAACGTTTACCGTCACCTTTGGGAAGGTGATCTCACCGCTGTCATTGATGTACAGCCGATATACCAGGCAGTGATCTGCGTGGGCGTTTTCTCTCACAAACCAGATCAACCGTTTCTGATACCCAAATTGTTGGATTGGCTTCTGCCTGGCGGTCTTGTAATCGCCACAGTTAATGGTAAAGGGTGGCGGGATATCGGCTGGGTCGAGTTATTAGAAGAAAGTCAGCGTCAACACGACTTCAATCTTGAGTCCGTTGACGATATTGGTTATCTCGTAAAACAGGGCATAGATGGAAAACTGCTGACGATCAGACCCTGATCCTGCCAATGGCGTCTCGCCGGCGGATCTAAGGCGTCAGACCTTCACGCAACGTAACCTGTTATTCAGGCAAAGTCACAAATCATCTTCCACAGTTCATCGACATGGCGCTGCTCGGTTCGTGTCTGGCCGATCGAGACACGCACGAAAGTCTGATCATTGATGCGCGAAGTCGTGATCATCGCCCTGCCAGAAACATTGATCGCGTCAGCAATGCCTTGAGTAGCTGTGTCACCGTCAACATGGCTGAAACTGACCAGTGCGAAATCTGTTGGTGCAACCAGCCTGAAACGATCATCATCCTCTAACCACTGTGTCAGTTCTTTTGCCATACGGATATGCTCGCGAATGTGATGACGGAGTCCTTCTGTGCCATAGCTGCGCAGTACCCACCACAGTTTGAGTGCTCGAAACCGGCGTCCCAGGGGCACGTGCCAGTCACGATAGTCGACAACCTGCCCGGAATCAGATGCTTCATTTCGAAGATAGGGCGGCAGGATACTCAACGTATCCAGTAAGGGCCTGCGATCTGCGACCCAGAACACGTTGCAGTCGAAATTCGTAAACAGCCACTTATGGGGGTTGAAGGTGTAACTGTCTACGTTCTTGAGTGTGCCCTGGTGGAAACGGTGTTCTGAACAGATCATGGCATTACCTGCCCAGGCTGCGTCCACGTGGTGCCACATTCCGTAACGCCTGGCCAGCTCTCCAATCGCATCTATGGGATCGACCGCGCCCGTGCCCGTTGTTCCCAGGGTAGACACTACACAAACAGGCGTTAAGCCCGAGGTAACATCTTTTTCTATCACCTGCGCCAGTGCGGTTGGGTTGAGGGCAAAATTCTTGTCGACATCAACCAGCCTGACATGTTTATACCCGGCCACCCGGGCACCCTTTTGGATTGATGAATGGGCCTGAGTTGAGGCGTAAACCACCAGTCGGTCGACGGGCACATCCTGGCGCTCTCGGGCTACCACCAGTGCGGTATGTGTCGAATCCGAAGCGGACATTTGGATCACGCCACCGCCGGGGCCTGACATCTTCCAGCTTTGGGGTAAAGCCATGAGATCAACCAGCCAGTCCAGCACAGCAGACTCGATTTCTGTGGCCGCTGGGCTGGTCGACCAAAGCATTCCCTGAACAGCCAGGCCCGCTGCAGCCAGTTCACCAAGGACTGCTGGCGGAGAAGAGTTCGCGGGGAAATAAGCAAACCAGTTCGGCGACTGCCAGTGTGTCACGCCCGGCATCACGACTTTGTCCAGATCTTCCAGCAGTGCTTTGAAGGCTTCGGGCTGTTCCGGTGCTGTACCCGGCAGCTTTTTTCGAATGGCGCCCGGTTCGACTGTTGACATCACTGGGTACTGCTCGACGTTCTCCATGTAGCGGGCGATCCAATCAATCAGCGCATGACCATTGGCTCGAAACTCTTCTGCTGACATGTGATAGCTGGTCATGAAATCTCTCCCGGATCTGGTTGCAAGCAATAAAAAATAGCTTCGTCGATTGTTCGGACAGAAGACTTAAACAACAAAAACGGTTTGTAGATACGGCTACACCGAATTGATGTCTCCATAATAAATTGTGTCTATAGAGGGTTGTTGGGATTGTGAGCGCCGATTATGAGGTGAGATCCCTAGGATGTGCCAGGCCTGTCGTTGGATATATCTCCGGGTGACCCTGAAATGTATTCGCCAGTCTCGCCCTGTGTCCCGTCGTTTATGGCTTGCTATTCCGGCCGCGGTTGTTGATCTTCTCCGAGAAACCCCAGCACTCTTTTCTTCGCCTTACTCGGGGCAGACACGCTACTATATTGTTCTCGATTCGCTGGCCCTGACTGCCAGCAGGCGGAAAACACCAACATGCAGACCAACCAACGTAGAGTCACCTATTCCTGGGCCATGTACGACTGGGCCAATTCGGCCTTTGCAACCACAGTCATGGCCGGATTCTTCCCTTTGTTTTTCAAACAATACTGGAGTCAGGGTGTTGAGGTGACTCACAGCACCTATTACCTGGGTGTCAGCAACTCTGTAGCCAGTCTGATCATCGTGATCCTCGCTCCCATACTGGGGGCAATGGCTGATACCGGCGGCTTACGTAAACGCATGCTGGCGTCTTTTGCCTGTCTGGGGGTCCTCGCAACAGGATCTTTGTACCTGGTGGAGGCGGGTATGTGGCCGTTTGCCATTCTGCTCTACGTGATCGCAGTGGTTGGTTTTTCGGGGGCGAATATCTTTTACGATGCTATGCTGGTGATCGTCTCTCCCCGAGATGCCCGTCATCGAGTCTCGGCTCTGGGATTTGCGCTCGGTTACCTTGGGGGTGGGTTGTTGTTCCTAGTGAATGTTCTGATGACGCTCAAACCGGCCTTGTTCGGTTTAGCCGATGCCGCAGAAGGTGTGCGCTGGTCTTTTGTCACCGTTGCAGTCTGGTGGGCAGTGTTTTCCGTCCCGCTTTTTGTCGGGGTTGAAGAACCAGTACCCCCGTCAGGTCGACGCGGTGTTGATCTGGCCGGTACGTTCGATGCGCTGAAGCAGACCGCTTCAAATCTACGTCAGTATCGGGTTGCCTGGCTGTTTTTGCTGGCCTACTGGCTGTATATCGACGGCGTTGACACCATCGTGCGCATGGCAGTCGATTACGGACTCTCCATCGGCTTGCCGTCGGAAAGTCTGATTATCGCCTTGCTCATGGTCCAATTTATCGGCTTTCCGGCTGCCCTGGTGTTTGGCCGACTGGGTGAACGCTACGGTCCCCGACGCGGAATCTGGATTGCAATCTGGGTCTATGTCGGTGTTACGGTCTATGCGTATTACATGGATTCAGCTGTAGAAATGTACATTCTTGCGGGAGTCATCGGTCTTGTTCAAGGCGGCATCCAGGCGCTGAGTCGGTCAATGTTCAGCGAACTCATCCCCGCGGAAAAAAATGCGGAATTCTTTGGTTTTTATAACGTTGTCGGCAAAGCTGCCGCCGTATTTGGACCGTTTCTGATGGGCTGGGTGACCCTTGTCAGTGGTAATTCGCGAACCGGCATGCTTTCAATCCTGGTGCTTTTCTTTGCTGGGATGATCGTCTTTCGCAAAGTCGGCAAAGCAGAGCTCGATCAAGACGGCTGATGCCACTGCCCTCGGGTCAACAGAACACTTTTCAGCTTTGCCGGATAGTCGGTCATCAGGCCATCAATGCCAAGATCGAGTAGTCGGTGCATCTCGTCGACATTATTGACGGTCCACACGTGCACCGGTATGCCCCGGGCATGCATCGTCTGCACAAAACGATGGTCCACAACCAGGATTCTGTTCCACCACACGGGCACCTGGGCACAGGCCGCACCGCCGCCCCGCCAGGGCAGACCCAGACTGGCAAAACGCGCATAGGTCGTTTCAGCACGCGCCATCGAGGTGCACACACGCGGCAGAGATTCCCGTACCCAGCGCAAGCGCCTGCCGTAGAAGGAACCTATACACACCCGATGCCCGGCATCCATGTGACGAATGACGTCGATGAGCGACCCAACCGCGGCGTCTGATTTGGGGTCGATATTGAATCGGGTGTCGGGGAATGCCTCTAGGAGAGTTTCCAGCCGTGGGATTTGCTCTGTTTCTCCGATCCGCGCTTGCCTGATCGTCGCGTAATCCGTCTGTGCGATAAGGCCCTGCCGATCAGTCACCCGATCGAGCCGATCGTCATGAAACGCCAGGAGCACACCGTCCTTGCTGCAGTGGACATCCGTTTCCAGGTAGCAGAAACCCTGTTGGACGGCACCTTCGAATGCGCTCAGGGTGTTTTCAGGTCCGGCCTGGTGATCTCCCCGGTGGGCAAAAGCCAGAATACCCTCATGTTCCAGAAATGCGTGTTCAGACACTGTGGTGTTTTGGCATCATGACCGTTTATGACGCAGCTTTGACGCCACGAAATCTCTGTGCGGGATGTGGAGCAATCGCTGAATCTTACGCATCAAATGGACTTCATGATCGTCGAGACGCCGGTCAGCGTAGACCACCTGCCACATTCGATCGACCAGTAGGGTCCGCTCTTCGAGCGTCCAGTTGCGATTGATCAACCGAGTAAACCCATGCAGGTCGGTAGCATCTTTCACCTGGGACTGGGCCAGCGCAAGAAGTTCGTCGGCCTCAGTTTTTGTGAGTTCGAACTGTTCACTGACTAACTTCTGGATCAGCGTCTGTTCCTCTTGACCCAGGTCGTAATCCGCCATCGCGGTTTCATACATAAGGGCGGCCGCAGCGAGGCGCAGTTCGTGCTCAGTATCCTCGACGGCTTCGTTGCCCTCAATATGTTCTGAGAAAAACTGCCGGATTGCGTCAATCATGAGTGGATTTTGTCAAAACGTAGTCATGCACGCTTCGATCATTTCTGATCGGCTTTGCTGGATAGCCGGGCTGCCATCAGACAAAGTATTTCCCACATCATCTGTGCCCCATTCAAAGCAGTGGTGTTCGCCGAATCGAATGGCGGTGAAACTTCAACCAGGTCACCTCCGACAATGTCGATACCCGTCAGCCCCCGCAGCATCTGCTGAGCTTCGAAGCTGGTGAACCCACCGACTTCTGGCGTACCAGTGCCAGGGGCGTAAACCGGATCCATTCCGTCGACATCGAAACTCACATAAACCGGACCATCGGAGACCACCTCCAAAGCTTTCTCGATAACCGCTTCAATACCCATGGCGTAGAGCTCTTCGATATGGATAACCGTCATGCCTGAGTCGTAGCTGAATCCCCATAGTGGCTCGGCTGGTCCACGTATGCCAATCTGAATTGTTCGCTGTGGATCCAGGGCACCGTCTTCTACTGCGACTCTGAAAGGCCCACCGTGGTGATGCTTGTGACCAAACAGCTCCGGTCCGGTGTCGCAGTGCGCGTCGAAATGAATCATCCCTACGGGCTCGCCCAGTTGCCTGGAAATCGCTTTAAGTATGGGCAGACTGATACAGTGATCGCCACCGGCCGACAGCGGCATAATTCTGCTCTGGACTACCTTACTGTAGAAAGCCTCAATGTCTTCAATGGCTCGGTCAAGTACATAAACCCCTTCGATCGGCACATCACCCAGGTCAGCAACCTGGGCCGCATCATAAGGTTTGACCCCGGTCTGATGATTGATTCTGCCCATCAGTGTTGACTGTTCACGCAGTGCCCTTGGACCGTGGCGAGCACCAGGGCGATTTGTGACGCCTCCGTCGAAAGGCACTCCAATAAGACCGATATCCGTACCCGCCCATTCGGATTCCAGCTCACGTAGAGGCTGACGCATGAAAGTAGCGACGCCGGTGTATCTCGGGCGGTACACTTCTCCCCACGCCGCCAAGCGTTCCTCTGGAACACCACTCATCTGTTCAGGTTTATCGCTCAATCTGCCATTCTCCAACTCACCAACAACACGTTGACCCTAACCATACAAAAAAAGACCCTCGGTGAAAAGTATTACGGCATTGCAACTGACAGGCTCATCTACCATAACCCAGTCAACACCGGTGTTGTTCAAGGTCGTTGTCACCGGTAGCGAATGTACCGGAAAAACGACGCTGGCGCAGGCACTGGCAGAGCGTTTTGAAACGGCTTTCTCCACCGAGGGTGCCCGGGACTACCTGAATAAAGTGCAACGACCACTGTCTTTTGCAGATGTAGAGCCGATCGCACATCACCAGGTGTCACTTGAAGGACAAGCATTAGAACGAGCCGGAAATCTGGCTATCCTGGACACCGATCTGGTGTCGACGGTGATCTACAGCCGCCATTATTACGGCAGATGTAAGACCTGGATCACTGAAATGGCGGAATCACGGATGGCAGACCTTTACCTGGTGTGTGATATTGACGTACCTTGGACTGAAGATGGACCGCAACGCGATCAAGGTGAACCGGAACAGCGCCTGCAACTGCATCAGACCTTTATCAGCGAACTCGACCGTATTCAGGCTCGATATGAGATCCTGTCGGGTGGAGCAGATACACGACTTGAGCGTGCCACAACGATAATAGAGGCTCATTTATGATTCACACCTATGCAACGCTATCCCGTCCTAGATCAATCACTCCGCTCGGATTACTGTGGCGAATTGCTTGTGGGTATGGTCTGAACAGGTGGCAATTCGACGGTTTGATCATTAATAAACTGAAGACGGTTAGCGTTGTGGTCACCACGCTGGTTTTATTAAACAATGTCGCCATTGCAGGGTGCCCGAAAAACCTGGATTTCACTAAACGATTTCTGGCCAGCGAGCACAGTGTGCATCTATGCCAGGCCTACGCAGGCAAAGTGTTGTTGGTGGTCAACACTGCCAGTTTTTGCGGCTTTACCAAACAATATCGCGGTCTTGAAGCTTTGTATCAACAGTATCGCGAAGCTGGTCTGGTCGTGCTCGGTTTCCCCTCAAATGATTTCTTCCAGGAACCTCGATCTGAAGACAAAGTGAGGGAATTCTGTTCACTCACTTACAATGTGAAGTTCCCGATGTTTGAAAAAACCCGCGTCGCGAAGCGCCATGCCGATCCGTTCTACCGGGCACTGGCGAATCAGTCAGGACACTACCCGAGGTGGAACTTTCACAAATACCTGCTCGACCGACAGGGTAATGTCGTCGCCAGCTATGGCAGTTCTGTACGACCTGATGACAAATTACTGATCTCAACGATCGAATCGCACCTGTAGCCACTCTTCTCTACAACGCCCCGGAACACCTCGCCCAAAACCATCATTAAAGGAGACTGTTTATGGGTCGTGCGGTATTCACCGACCTTGATGGCACTTTGCTCGGATCGGACCAAAAACTCAGTCCGGCCAACCATGAAGTGCTGGAGGCACTCGGCCAGCACGGCATCCTACGCGTGGTAGTCACGGGCCGATCTCTTTTTTCCTGCCGGCGTGTTCTCGACAGGTCATTTCCAATTGATCTCCTGGTCACCTCATCGGGAGCTGGAATATTTTCATTCCCAAGATTTGAATTACTGTTTGACCAGGCGCTCACTGAAACTGAAGTCAGTGAGTCCATCGAGGTGCTAAACGCACTGAAACTCGACTTCATGGTGCACGATCCGGTGCCTGACAACCACCGCTTTCGCTGGTACCAGTACACAACCCACAACCCGGATTTCGCCCACCGCCTGACCTTGTACCAAGGCCATCACCGACCCATCGAAGCACTCGACAAATTTAGCAGGGCCTCAACCCAACTGGTGGCCATCAGTCTGCCCGAAGATAACGGCTGCGCTCTGGCGGATCTCAAGCAGAAACTCTCCTGGCTGACTGTTGTCCGAACCACCTCTCCGCTGGACCACCAGTCGACTTGGTACGAGATCTTTCCACGCAACGTCTCAAAATCTTCGGCGGCGGCGTGGGTCTGCAGTGAATTTAACCTGGATTCAAACAAAGTCTTTGCTGTCGGCAATGACTACAACGATCTCGATCTGTTGCGCTGGTGTACCCGGTCTCGTGTCGTGGCCAATGCACCAACTGAACTCACTTCCGAGTTCGAGGTCGTTGCAAGCCATGATGATGATGGCTTTGCCCAGGCCGTTGTCGAGTGGTTGAACAGTTTATAGATTGCTTTTTGTATCGGTCATTAACAGGGGCGCCCTACCGTAGTAAGATGACCAAATTATGGACAACTGTAGGATCCGGGAGATTCAGATGAAACGAGTGCTCAAGTCTACGGTTCTTTTTTTTCATCTTGACGGGTATATCCTGGCAAGCAGGCGCATTCAATGAGACCGATCTACAAAAACTGAAGTCATCGTTGAAATGTTTTAAATGTGACCTCACAGCTGCAGACCTAGAAGGTGCTGTATTGCCCGGGGCGGACCTAACCGGGGCCGACCTGACCGAGGCCAATCTTTTCCGCACCAACCTGGCAGGGGCGACCTTGAGAAGTGCAGTCCTCACCAAATCCATACCGATGCTTACCAATCTGACTGGCGCCGATCTTTCAGGGGTAAATCTGATAGAAGCCTATATGGAGGACGCCAATCTACAAGATGCGAATCTGACAGGAGCAGACCTGACCAAAGCCTATCTGGAAGCCACAGATCTGACCGGTGCGAACCTAACGCAGGCCAATTTTACAGGCGCTTTTCTGGAAGGCGTCAACCTGGAAAACGCAGATCTGACAGATGCTGTCTTGACCGATACAAAACTGGACTGGGTCAAAAACCCAAACACAGCGATCCTGCGTAGAACCACAATGCCCGATGCAACAGTCAATAACTCAGGCTGTTGACGAGCCGAACCCCGTCTAATCCGCCCACGAGGCACCGAGAGTATCTACCAGAGTAACTGCCCTTCAACGAACGCCCGCGCTTCTTGGGTCTTTGCGTGAGTCAAGAAATCCTCGCTCGCAGTCTGTTCTAGCAGCTGTCCCTGGTGTAGGAACAACACTTCATCGGCCAGTCTTCGGACCTGGCCAAGATCATGTGTAACCATGATGATTTTGCTACCGGCATTGCTGATCTGCTCGATTACATCTTCAATGGCAGCCGTTGCAGCAGGATCCAGATGCGCAGCCGGTTCATCCAGGAACAGCACTCGGGGGCGCAAGGCCCATGCTCTCGCCAGTACCAGGCGCTGCTGCTCACCACCGGACAGTACGCGCGCCTGTCTATGCGCAATACCAGTCAAACCCGTGGCTTCAAGTGCATCGTCTGCGCGTTGCCGGACATCCTTTTTTGCGACACCCCGAACCGATAGGGCATATTCCACATTGGCACGTGCACTTCGACGGAACAGCACAGGTTTCTGAAACACCATAGCCTGGCGCTGTCTCTGCTGGCGGGAAGAACCCGACGCCCACCGCACCGTTCCCGTTGTGGGCGACAGCAACCCATGGCAAAGCCGCAGCAATATACTCTTGCCAGCGCCGTTAGGCCCCACGATAAATGTTCGACCGCGGGCGCCCAACGAAAAACTGACGTCTTTGATCAACCATTGCTCCCGGACACTGAATCCCAGCCCGTCGACAACAAGCGGCAATATGTGGACCGGGTCCTGGTTCATACTGTGATGATCTTCTGGGTCTGCCATCTGTCGGTTTACCCCTGCTGTCTATCAATCAGCCATTGCACTGTAGAGGTTAGTCCGTTTATAGCAATGACAATGCACAACAATACGATACCAAGACCCAGAGCCAGTGCCAGATTGCCTTTACTGGTTTCTAGCGCAATGGTCGTTGTCATCACCCGCGTCACATGATTGATGTTACCGCCGACAATAATGACCGCACCCACTTCGGCACTGGCTCGGCCGAACCCGGCCAAAACTGCCGTCAGCAGACTGTAACGCGCATCGACCAACAAAGTGGACATCGCGCGGAATGGGGTGACTCCCAGAGACTGTAACTGCTCGCGGTATTCACGATATAGATCTTCGATAGTCTGGCGCGTCAATGCAGCGATGATCGGCGTGATCAATACCGCCTGGGCGATAGTCATTGCGGTCGGGGTGTAGAGCAACCCGTATTCCCCCAAGGGCCCGGCTCGTGACAGCACGAGATAAACTGCAAGCCCGATGACAACGGGTGGCAGACCCATCATCGCGTTGAGAACAACGACAACACCGGACCTTCCGGGAAAACTTCCTATCGCAATTGCAGCACCCAGGGGCAGTCCAATCACGCTAGCGATGAACACTGCCACCAAACTAACCCGCAGCGACAACACGACGATCTCAACCAGATCGGGATCCAGCGAAATGATCAGATCAAGCGCGACGAATAATGAGGTTCCAAATTCGGTCATAGATCAACCGTTTCGCCGCCTGGAACACTGGGTACGATCATTCACTGACGATCGTCTTAGCCGATCGATGCCCACTAACGCTGCCAACTGTCGACAATAGTCAGACGGACGACGGCTGAACGTTTCTTGATTCGCCGATCTGGGTACCCACGCCGCGGTTGGTGACCGTCTCAAGCAGAGTCGCATGCGGGACGCGACCATCACTGATCGTGGCCGTACGTACACCGCCGGCGACAGCCTCAAGAGCACACTGAACCTTGGGCAACATGCCGCCACTGATCACACCTTGCTCGATCAGATCCTGGGCCTCAGTCTCGCTCAGCAGTTCAAGCAACTGGTCATCTGAATTCAGCACACCCGGCGTATTGGTCAACAGAATGAGTTTTTCGGCCTTGAGCGTCACCGCCAACGAGCCGGCAACCGTGTCGGCATTGATGTTGTACGCCTTCCCATCAGTACCGGCGCCTATAGGTGCAATTACTGGGATAAAATTCGCCTGATCGAGAGTATGGACAACTTCTGGATTGATCTGTTCAATCTCACCCACCTGGCCAAGATCGATCACTTCACCTTTGTCACCAGATTGGCCTTGCCGAAGTAACAGCTTTCGAGCCTGGATCATTCCGCCGTCCTTGCCCGACAAACCGACTGCTCGTCCACCCTGGGCATTGATCAGTGCCACGATACTTTTGTTGACGAGCCCGCCCAATACCATTTCCACCACGTCAATGGTTTCCTGGTCAGTAACACGGAGTCCGTCCACGAACTCGCTCTTTTTGCCAATCCGTTCGAGCAAAGTTCCGATCTGCGGGCCTCCTCCGTGAACCACCACTGGATTCATCCCGACCAGTTTCATCAGAACGACATCTCGGGCAAAGCCGCGCTTCAGTTCCTCGTCGACCATGGCGTTACCACCATACTTGATCACGATTGTCCTGCCATGAAAATGCTGAATATAAGGCAGCGTCTCGGCCAATACATTGGCGATGTCAGCTGGATTGTTTGTCTTGCCACTCATATCGAAAAGATCAACGAGATAGTCCCCGTTAAGGTCGAAGTATACAGGGTCGTTTTCCTGTTACGCCTTAGAGAAAATCACAACACGAAGAAGGGCCGGATGACCGGCCCTTCATGCTGCTGACCTGGCTGTTTAGGTCAGTTGATCTTAACTTCAACCTGACGTGGCGCCAAAGGAGTCTTCTTGGGAATCGTCAATCTCAACACACCGTCCCGGTATTCTGCCGACACCTTGTCTTCTTCAATGTCTTCTCCAAGCCGAAGGGAACCCGAGTACTTTCCGGAATATCGCTCATGCCGGAGTACTTTTCTTTCGTTCTTGCTGACCTCATCTTTAGGCTCTGCACTGATCGTCAGCACGTTCTTGTCGATCGTAACTGACACCTCTTCCCGACTGATGCCGGGCATATCGGTAGTGACGACGTAGGCTGTGTCATCTTCGATGACATCCATTGCCAAACGACGAGAATCGGCGTTCGTGTTCCTGGTCGATACAGGTGAATCGTAGAATCCCCGCAGGATTCCGTCCACATCGGGAAAGAAGCCCCAGGGCAGCCTGCCGTCTGCAATTCTGACTAAGTTGTTCATAATACTCTCCATAGTTTCGGCGTCAGTGCTTAATTGCTACAACGCCCTTCTGCCCTTATATCTGGTGGCAAGCCAAGAAATTTCAAGCCCCTTCACAGCCTGCGCTACCCAAACTCTTCTCTTTCTCATCGCACCCGGTTAGCTGGCCGTGGCGAAATTCAGCCCCTAGAATCAGCAGGGCTACGACCCTTGGTTCATAAAGAAGGAAGTTCAAGGATGACTAAGACCTACGAAGTGGTCATTATCGGCGCCGGTATCATCGGCTCGGCCATAGGCTGTGGACTGGCGAGACGGGGTTGGCAAACACTGAACATAGATCGCCATTCCACATCCGGTCAGGGTTCCACCAGCAGTTCTGTTGCCATCGTCCGTACCCACTACTCCACTCTGGAAGGCTCGGCCCTGGCCTGGGAAGGCACTCATTGCTGGGAAAACTGGCACGATCAGATCGGTGCTGAAGACCCGGCCGGTATGGCGGAGTTCAGACAAACTGGCGTACTGTCTCTCAAAACCGAAGAAAACGGGTATCTAAGAAAACAGATGTCAGTTTCCGATGAACTGGGCATCCCCTATGAAGAGTGGTCAGTAGAAAAGATCGCCAACAAGCTGCCCAGCTGGGAAACGAAGAAATTCGGCCCACCTGTATTGTCGATGCACGATCGGTTCGGGCACAACACCGGTCCCAGCATTGAAGGCGCCGTGCTGTTTCCACGTGGGGGCTACTGCAACGACCCAAGACTTGCTACTCACAATCTACAGGTCGCAACGGAGGCTGCGGGAGGCGCATTCCGATTTAATGCCGACGTCACTGCCATCGAAACTAATCGGGGTTGCGTAAGCGGTCTTGTGGTTAATGGTTCTGAGTCGATTGACTGCCCGGTGATAATTAATGCAGCCGGCCCGCATTCAGCTAGAATCAGCGAACTCGCCGGCGTTGCCAACAAAAGTCGAATCACTACTCGCGTGGTACGTCATGAATACGTCCGCCTGCCACGGCCTGAGCGTTCCGATCCAGACGAACCAGACTTCATCACCTTTGACAACGACATTGGCAGTTATACCCGGCCGGACCTCGGCAATACCATTCTGGCTGGCAGCGAAGGTACCGAGGCGGAAGGGGAGATAACAGCAGACCCGGATGACTTTGATCGCAATCTCAGCGACAAGGTGCTTGAACCGATTTACCGTCTAGCTCAGAGAATGCCCACGCTCGGGATTCCCAACAGTCCCAGTGGGATCGTTGACTTATGGGATGTCAGCGATGATTGGATTCCAATCTACGATCGCTCGGACCTATCGGGGTTCTACCTGGCCATCGGCACCAGCGGTAACCAGTTCAAAACAGCACCGGCCGTCGGTGAACTGATGGCCGAGCTCGTCATTGCCTGTGAAGCAGGCCAGGACCATGAACGTGACCCGGTCCAGTTTCACCTCTCACGTATCGGCCGCACGATCGGCCTGGATTTTTTCTCACGTAATCGCGCAGTCAATTCGACCAGCAGCTTTTCGGTTCTGGCCTGAAACAAGCAGAACTATTGTTATCCAGCCAGATGACTGTTGAATAGTGATCGACGTGAAGCACGATTAATTAAACAGTATGCTTAATGACGATAAACGGTTACTTAAAACCATGGCTGCATGGTCCAGCGACAGTCACACGCTGGCACTGGCGTTTACCCTCAGGACCTGGGGGTCAGCGCCCCGCCCCGTCGGTAGCATGCTCGCAATTTCGGACAACGGAGAATTCGAAGGATCAGTCTCGGGGGGCTGTGTTGAGAACTCGGTGATCGAAGAATCCAAAGAAGTAATCAGCACGGGTGATCCTAAACGCCTCACCTACGGGGTAACCGATGACACAGCCTGGAGCCTCGGCCTGCCGTGTGGAGGTACCATCGAACTCCTGCTGATCAGACTGAATGATCAGGCCTTTGCCCAGAATCTACTTCAGCAGTCACCCACAACACTGTACATCCAGCTTTCGACCGGGAAGATGGCAATTGGGCACAGCGGACACTGGTCGGGCGAGCTGGCTCAGGACACTGGGTTTTCACAGATCAGTGAGAAACTCATCGATTCCGCACATGTGGACGCACAAGTCAACGAGGAATTAGATGTCTTTGTTCGGCCTTTTGCCGACCCCTGGCGACTGCTGATTGTCGGTGCAGTACACATTGCCCAGCCACTGTCAGCCATGGCTTCGCTGGCCGGCTTCCAGGTTACGATCATCGACCCCAGATCGGCTTACCTGACACCGGACCGGTTTCCTGAGTTGCCACTGGTCAACGACTGGCCAGATGTAGCACTCGCCGAACTCAAGCCGGATGAGCGAACTGCGGTCGTAGTACTGTCTCATGATCACAAAATCGATGATCCCGCACTAGAGGCTGCCCTTTTATCACCCGCCTTTTACATTGGTGCACTCGGCAGCCGTCGCAACCACAACCGGCGGGTCGAGCGCCTGCTGCAAAACGATGTGACGGACGATCAGGTTAAACGTATCCATGCGCCGATTGGGCTGGATATCGGCGGTAGCAGCGCCGGAGAAATTGCAGTTTCTGTCGTTGCACAACTGATCGGCATCCGAAACCAGAGATTTTCAGGTGGGACCGCAGATTGATGCTATCGTGCTGGCGGCGGGTCTTTCGACCCGCGCCAGGGAACGCAACAAGCTGTTGCTGCCCCTGGCCGGAAAACCACTGATCGCCCATGCAGCAGATGCCGCCCTGGGTTCGTTGGCACGTAAGGTGCACATCGTCACTGGCCATCAGTCCAATGAGGTAACGGCCGTACTGAATGACCGCACAGTGAATTTTGTCCACAATCCAGATTATGCAGAAGGTATGAGCAGTTCGATCAAGTCGGGGATCAGAGCATTGCCTGCGGATCTAGACGCCGTGGTTCTTTGTCTGGGCGACATGCCGCTGGTGGTTTCGGCTCATCTCGATCTATTAATCAACAATTTTTCTGCCGATGTTGCTTGTGCGCCGTATTGCAGAGGGCGCCGTGGTCACCCGGTACAGTTCCCAAGGTCGATGTTTCCTGACTTACTGCAGCTCAGTGGTGACACTGGCGCACGTGAACTGCTGGAAAAAATTGAATCGACTATCTTGCAGATCGATGTAAACGACGAGGGTATTTTCTTTAACGTCAACCGACCTGCAGATCTGTAATCCAGAACAATAACTTTTTCCT
Organism: Gammaproteobacteria bacterium; assembly: GCA_022450155.1. Classification (NCBI taxonomy): domain Bacteria; kingdom Pseudomonadati; phylum Pseudomonadota; class Gammaproteobacteria; species Gammaproteobacteria bacterium. The sequence continues at coordinate 64,015 of JAKUQR010000002.1, forward strand.
CGAGTGATCGGAATAGCACAACCCCAGGTGGCACTACGACTTACGCCTCGAGACCACTAGACGCCAAAATGCAACCCCTTAGGGAATCTGCAGTATGCTTTATTGGACTTCCTTTGAATCGCGCGTGCGATAGCTCAGTTTTGACCCGTACAAATAACAAGCGACCGCAATGCCGGACGATCCGAAAAGCATACACATCACCAGAATCTGGTAACACACAGCGATCAGCGGTGAAATGCCGGCCAGCACCTGACCTGTCATCGCCTGGCAGTGAAACCAGCCCAACGGCCAGTAGAGAGTTAATCAGCGGAATCAAAGCCGCTTCAAAAGTCTTACGCCGCGCGTCTACATGATCGAGGCCACTACTGAACTCAGAGACATAGCGTTCAGCAGCGATGCTGACAGAATTCATGGCAGTGGCGAAGATCATTCCAGCCAGTGGGATCATATAACGCGGTGCATACCACGGCGTGATGTCCAATACCCATTGCGTAGTCAGGAACAAAACCGGTAACCCAGCCACAGCGATTGCCATGAGTGTGACCGGATACAGCCGCCGGCGCTGAGCCGCGATCGGGCGGAGTGCAATCCAGCTTGAGACAATAATCATGACCACCAGCACCAACGAGACCAGAACGACATGTTCTGATTCGAACAGAATCAACAGCACATAACCGATCAGCAACAGTTGCAACAGCATTCTGCCCATCGCGTACAGTGATGTCCGGGCGGACAGTGCCCAGCGTATCTAAATCACCACCACTATCAGGACGGGCACAAACAGCCATACCAGGCGCTGTAACGGAATTGGCTCTACAGATGCATCCATACGATGGCGTCTTTTTGTCGACCTGAACCGCGCTCAATAGGACTTGGGCAACCCCATGATATGCTGTCCAATATAAGCCAGAACCAGATTGGTCGACACCGGTGCCGTGAGGTAAAGCCTTGCCTCGCGCCACTTGCGTTCGATGTCGTACTCTCGCGCAAAAGCAAAACCACCAAAAGTCTGCATACAGGCCTCAGCCGCATGCCAGGCCGCATCACCACACAGCAATTTAGCCATGTTTGCCTCAGCACCGCAGGGTTCGCCAGCATCAAACAGTACTGCTGCCTTGCGGGCCATGAGTTCCGCGGCCTCCGTCTCTGCGTAAGCACGGGCCAGAGGAAACTGTATACCCTGATTACGTCCGATCGGACCGCCGAAGATTTCGCGCTCGTTTGCGTAGTCACTGGCCCGGCGTAGAAAGAACCGTGCATCACCAATGCTTTCACCCGAGATCAGCGTGCGTTCAGCATTCATGCCATCGAGAATGTAGCGAAAACCCTGCCCCTCTTCCCCGATGAGCGTATCGGCGGGTATTCTCGCCTCGCTGAAAAACACTTCAGTGGTGTTATGGTTAATCATGGTTTCGATCGGTTGAATTTCAACGCCGTTATCTCGTAACTCGCGCAGATCAATCAGGAACACCGACAGACCTTCAGTGGGCCGACTCACTTCTTCTTTGGGTGTAGTCCGGGCCAGTAACAGCATCAGGTCGGAGTACAGTGCCCGACTGGTCCAGACTTTCTGGCCATTCACTACGTAGTGATCTCCATCCCGTACCGCCCGGGTGCGTAGACTGGTGGTATCAGATCCCGAAGCGGGTTCTGTAACCCCAAAGGCCTGCAGGCGCAAGCTGCCTTCGGCAATCTGTGGCAGATACTTCTGTTTCTGCTCGTCGCTGCCATGTCTAAGCACAGTACCCATGGTATACATCTGCGCATGGCACGCTGCGGCGCTGCCGCCCGATGCGTGAATGGTTTCCAGGATGATCGCTGCGGCCCGCAGCGGCAGACCTGAGCCCCCATAGGATTCTGGAATCAGGGCAGACAACCAGCCTGACTCGGTCAGGGTACTGACAAACGCCTCAGGATAAGCGCTCTTAGCATCCATCTCACGCCAGTATTCTCCGGGAAAATCATCACATATCCGACCCACTGCCTCCCGTATCTCCGGGAAATCCTCTCCCAGGTCCATCTGCCTCAGTGTGTCTTCCATAACACTACTCTCCCTTGAATTGTGGTTTTCGCTTCTCGTTGAAAGCGAGAATACCTTCACGTCGATCAGCAGTGGGTACCACCCGGCTGTAGGCGTCTAGTTCTATCCGGTAGCCTGCTTTGATACCGCTGCGGCCCGCATGGTTCAGTGATCGCTTGGCTTCCCGCACCGCAATCGGCCCGTTGGCCGCGATCGCGGCAGCAGTATCAAAAACATGATCAAGTAATCGGTCCGGTTCACACACTCGATTGATGAGACCCCACTCTAGACCTTGCTGCGCACTGAACGGACGGCCGGTCAGAATAATCTCCTTGGCACGCCGAATCCCGACGGCTCCCGGCAGATACTGTGTACCGCACATGCCCGGTAGAATTCCCAGCGTAGTCTCGGTCAGCGCAAACCGGGCCGTGTTGACGGCATACACAAAGTCACAGGCCAAAGTCATCTCCATTCCGCCACCGAATGCCGCACCGTTAATCGCTCCAATCAAAGGTACATGAAGATCCATCAGCGCCAAACCGAGCGTTTCAAATACCGCATGCTGTTGAATCCAAATCGCATCAGTCATTCCTTTCCGTTCCTTAAGATCCGCACCAGCACAGAACGCTCGGCCACCGGCACCGGTCAGGACAATACACCGTGCGGCTGCAACTAGCGCCTCGGGACCGGTCAGTACGGCCAGTATTTCCTCGGCCATTTGCGTATTCATTGCGTTCGCTGAATCCGGTCGATTCAGGGTTAACTGCGCAATATCGTCTTTGATCGACAACTCGATAGTGTGGAATTCAGGCACGGCTGTCTTGCTCGTCAGAAAGCTCATCCGAATAAGTATCATTGTACTCACCCAACTCCGGTGCCCGCTGTCGGGCGGGCGGGCGGTGACCGTCAAAGCTTATAGGCGGCCCCATGAGTGGCATCGCGCCTTCATCGGCGCGTTGAATAATACCCAGCGCCTCGACCTGCTCGTGTGCCAGTACCTCATCGAGCTGCTGCAGCGGAGCACAGGGAATCCCAAGTTCGTTAAACATCGTCTGCCAGTGTTCGCGGTTGGCATTGCGAAACAACGGTTCAATCAACTCGTTGAGCTGAACAAGATTGCCGAACCTGTCGGGGTTGGTTGCAAACCGCTCGTCCTCAGGCCATTCTGGATGCCCCAGCGCTTCGGCCAGTTTCCTGAACAATCGGTCATTGGCTGCACCGACAACAAGGTAGCCATCAGCACATTCATAGGCCTGGTAGGGCGCAATTCCACGCACACCGGACCCCTGCGGTTTGGGCACTTCCCCGGTTGCACGAAAATCAGCGACATGAAAGCCCATCCACGCCAGTGCAGTTTCGAGCAACGACGTATCGACGATACCACCTCGACCCGTCTGCTGCCGGACATTCAACATGGACAACACACCGATTACACACCACATTCCGGCACCCTTATCAACTATTGAGGTACCCACGCGCACAGGTTTGCGGCCCTGTTCACCACTGACACTCATCAACCCTGAAAAAGCCTGCATCAGAGGATCGTACCCAGGCTGTTCCCGCATCGGACCGGTAGCCCCAAACGCTCGAATATTGCAATAGATCAGCCTAGGCAGTTCTGCCGTCAACTGTTCGTCACCTAGACCTACGCTGTCGGCAACACCTGCTCTGAGATTCTGGACCACCACATCGACCCCGTCGGCAATGAAACGGCGCAATTTTTTCACCTGTTCCGGATCCTTCAGGTCCACTTCTAACGAACGTTTTTCCCGATTGTAGGTATGAAACATGGTTGAGGTCTCTTCCCAGAATGGTGGCCCCCAGTAGCGTGCATCATCTCCTTTGCCAGGACGTTCCACCTTGACGACTTCTGCGCCGAGGCTCGCCAGGATCCAGGTTCCGTACGGTGCGGCAACACTGGTGCCCAGTTCCACAACCCGGATGCCCTGCAGCGGTAATGCTGCGGGATCAATCTGTTTCTGCTGATTGTTCATCGTTGGTCTCTTGTGCTCGAACTAACCTACGTACTGATCAAATCCTTAAGCTCCTGTCGACCAGGGCCTGATAGGTCAGTACCCGAAGCTCGCGCCGCAATTTATAAGTACTCGAAGGTGTCAGCTGGGTCAGAAACATCGCGGTGATGTCTTCCGTGGGATCGACCCAAAACACGGTACTGGCTATGCCACCCCAGGAGAATTCTCCCACAGAGCACAGTGTACGTGCCCGGACTGGATCAAGTACGACAGAAAACCCCAGGCCGAACCCTACACCTTCACCGGCAATACTCCAGCCATCGAAGTCTTTATCACCCATCTGCGCCAGGTCGCCGGGCAGATGATTCTGGGTCATAAAATCTACAGTCCTTGAGCCCAGAAGACGCCCGCCTTTGAACTCACCCCTGCACCGGAGCATTTCTGTAAATCGCAGGTAGTCCGCTGGTGTCGACAGTAATCCGCCGCCGCCTGAAAACGTGGTGACGTTGTCTGCAGCGTAAAGTGTTGATCCCGGGGCATCGACTCGGGCCAGGGTATTGCCATCGCCCTTTGCTTCATAGAGCGTCGTCAAACGATCCAGCTTGTCAGGGGTGATTGAGAACCCGGTGTCGGTCATCCCTAAGGGTTCAAACACTCGCTGGCGCATGAAGACATCCAGCGGCTGTTCTGATATCACCTCGACGAACCGGCCTAATACGTCGGTTGAAATCCCGTATCCGAAGCGGCTCCCCGGCTCAAACAGCAACGGCAACTCCGAGGCCTTTTCCACAACCTCGGCGAGCATGCCGCTATTTGGCCAAAAATCTACGCCGGCCCGTTGGTACATTTCACCCAGTGAAAATTCTTCGTTCCAGCCGTAGGTAAATCCTGCGGTATGCGTCAACAGTTGCTTGATTGTAATTGGACCGTTTGCCGGGCGAGTCTGTAACCCTCCATCGGCGTTTGAAACCATCACCGTGGGATTGGCGAGGCACGGAATGAATCGGGATATCGGGTCATCGAGCTGAAAAATTCCTTCCTCATACAGCATCATCACAGCGACCGAGGTGAGTGGTTTGGACATCGAGAAAATCCGAAAGATTGAATCCATCTCGATCGGTCCGCCTGATTCCAAGTCTCTCTGGCCAACAGCCCGGGCGAACACAACCTCACCATGACGACAAATCAGCGTCAACGCACAGGGCAGCTTACCGGCATCAACATAACGATCCATCCAGGCACTGATACGTTCCAGCCTTTCTTGTGAAAACCCAAGCGAGGCCGGATCTGCAGTGACTACAGTCTTCACGCTAGCGTGGCTCGTCAGTCACCATCGAGCTCGGAAAAAATACGCTTAGCGATTCGATGACATTCAACTGAAGCCGGCACTCCGCAATAAATGGCGATCTGATTCAATATGGCCTTGAGTTCGTCACGTGACACACCGTTGACGATGGCGCCGCGAAAATGGAGTTCCCACTCATGCATTCGGTTAAGCGCTGCGAGCATCACCACGTTAAGCATGCTGCGCGTCTTTCGATCAAGCGTTTCATCGCCCCATACAGCTCCCCAACAGTATTCCGTGAGAAGTTCCTGAAACTCCTGGGCAAATTCACCGGCGTTCGCCAGTGCATTGTCAACGTATTCTTTGCCGAGAACATCCCGACGTGTGGCCAGCCCTTTATCAAATAACGCTTTATCCATATCTGCCTCCTGTTGGCGTTGTGATGGAGTTAAAACTATTCAGCTATGCACTAAATCAGTACCGAGAAACTCTAGTAACACCCGGTTGACCTGGGACGGATCTTCAAGGGGTGCCAAATGGCGCAACCCGGGCAAAATGACGACCTGTGCGTCGCGCAGATCCTCGGCCATTCTGTAAGCCAGTTCCGGCGTCGAACCCGTGTCGAGCTCACCCGTCATCACCAATGTGGGGCATCGCACCTGCTTAAGCGCTGCACCGATTTCCCGGTCCGCTTCCACAAATATCTTGTAGGCCGTGGAGTAAGCCGTAAGGTCGTTGGATATCAAGCGATTTCGTATCCTGTTCACAACATCCGGGTTGGCCTGCCTGAATGCATCATCAAACCAGCGATCAAGTGCCAGATCGGCAATGGGTTCGAGTCCTTTGTCGAGCGTCATCTTCAGGCGGCTGCGAACCCCCTTAAGTTCCGCATCCGTTCGCCGGTACACGGTGTTCATCAGTATCAGCTTTTCAAGCCGCTCGGGTGCATCAATCGCAAACCCCTGTGCAATGATCCCACCCATCGACAACCCGGCAAGGGTCAGTTTCCCAATGTCGAGAAAATCCAGCAATTCCTTCAACTGAACAACAAAATCGCCTATTGCCGTAACGTCCGGACGCGCCGCTGTATGACCGTGTCCAAGCATATCGTAACGCACGACCCGAAAATTCGGTGCCAAAGCCGTGACCTGCTTGTCCCACATCGTGAGGTCAAGACCGACACCGTGACAAAGCACGATCACCTGATCGCCCTCGCCTACCTCCTCAAAGAAGGTCCCGCCAGCTGTGTAGTTTGTTGTTCGATTCAAAATATATAAAACCGCCTGAATCACAAGCAGGTTCACAGAAAAACCCAACTGAAATGTAAGCTATGATACTTTATTGCCTGCTGTCTACTGTCCACTGACCGAAGACGAGTCTCATGTCCGCCTCTGCAAAACAGATTATCGGTGAACCGTTGATTATCAATGGCCGTCAATTGTCGTTGTCGCGGGCTGTACGCGCCGGCGACTTTGTATTTCTAACCGGCCAGATTCCCATGCAGGACGGAATTCCCATGACCAGCGGCACAATTGAAGAACAGACCCGAGCCTGCCTGGACGCCATCAGTGAGACGCTTGCACTCGCCGGCTGTAATCTAGGAGACGTCGTAAAATCCATGGTCTGGCTTAAATCCCGTGAGGACTTCCCCGGCTTCGATACCGTTTACGCAGAATATTTTCCAGAGTCGCCACCGGCACGGTCCGGCCTGATCAGCGATTTTCTGGTTGACATTCGCGTTGAAATCGAATGCATCGCTTACAAACCCCTATAAACCAAGGAACCCCAGATGGCTGAGCTCAAGAATTATCAGATGTACATCAATGGAGAGTGGCTAGCAGCTCAAAGTGGCAAGACTTTTGAGAGCATCAATCCTTCAGACGGAAAACCCTGGGCGGTGATCCCTGAGGCAGATGAAGCCGATGTCGACGTTGCAGTCAAGGCCGCACACCGTGCATTTACTGAAGGTCCCTGGTCAACAATGACCGCCACGGAACGGGGCAAGCTGATACACCGACTTGGCGATGTCCTGGCCGAACACTCCGAATCGCTCGGCCATTGCGAAACCGTGGACACGGGTAAACTGTTCAAAGAAACCCGCTGGCAGGCGCGTTATATATCGGACTACTTTTACTACTATGCCGGCCTGGCCGACAAGGTCAGTGGAGAAACGCTTCCCATAGACAAACCCAATATGTGGACTATGACAATACGCGAGCCACTGGGGGTCGTTGCCGCTGTAGTCCCTTGGAATTCCCAACTTTTTCTGGTTGCCGTCAAAATCGGACCAGCCCTCGCCGCCGGCAACACAGTCGTACTCAAAGCATCCGAACATGCCTCGGCGCCGATGCTGGAATTCGCCAAGGTATTCGAAGAGGCTGGTTTCCCGCCCGGGGTTTTCAACGTGATTTCAGGTCACGGTGAACCCTGCGGCCGTGCGCTCACTACGCACCCGCTGGTTGATAGGATCAGTTTTACCGGTGGCTCTGAAACGGCCCGCCATGTGATCAGAAATTCTGCTGAAAATTTCGCACAAGTTTCACTGGAGTTAGGAGGCAAATCACCTGTGGTGGTTTTCGATGATGCTGACCTTGAAAGTGCAACCAACGGTGTGCTGCTGAGCATATTCAGTGCCAGCGGTCAGAGCTGTGTTGCCGGTTCAAGGCTGCTTCTGCAAGAGTCTATTCACGACGAAGTCCTTGCGCGGGTCGCAGAAAAAGCAAGCAAGATCCGGATCGGGGATCCTCTTGACGAGAACAGCCAGATGGGCCCGCTGGCGACGCGTGCACAGCTCGACAATATCGACTCCATGGTCGCTGATGCCATAGCCAACGGCGCGACCCTTGTGCATGGAGGCCAACAGCCTGCCGGCATGGGAGACGGTTGGTACTACGAACCCACGGTCGTGGCATGTCCGGACCAGCGGATCGGTATCGTCCAGCGCGAGCTCTTCGGACCGGTCGTCAGTGCACTGCGCTTTACCGATGAAGCCCACGCTCTCCAGCTCGCCAACGACACTCGTTTTGGGCTCGCTGCAGGCGTCTTCACAGCAGATATCGGGCGTGCTCTGCGAATAACCAAGGGCCTTCGCAGTGGCATTGTCTGGGTCAACACTTACCGGATGGTCTCACCACTTGCCCCATTCGGCGGTTATAAGGACAGTGGCTACGGCCGCGAATCCGGCCGCGAGGCGATCTATGACTACACTCGACCCAAAACGGTCTGGCTGAACACTTCGCCCGATCCCATCACCGATCCCTTTGTCATGCAGTGATCCCTGGCAGACCGAACAGAGGAAAGTAACCACCCTGACCTGGGTCAGGATAACAAGGACTACTCGATCCGTTGGTATTGATCGATAGTGCTAGACTTCAGGTAGATACGGCCTGCCTTTTGCAAGCTTTGAGCGTAAGGAAACGGCGTTAATCATGAAATTTCAACTCGTCATCAACATGGCGCGCTTGTCGGCTAAAACCGACATGAAAGATATGGCCCGGCACACGTTGGAGATGGTACAGATGGCAGATAAGGCAGGTTTTGAAAGCGCCTGGGCCGCCGAACACCACGCGCTGGAGATGACCATCGCACCCAATCCCTTCCAGATCCTGACCTGGTGGGCCGCACACACCAGCCGAATCCGACTTGGAACTGCAGTGGTTGTCGCACCCTACTGGCACCCAATCGATGTGGCCGGAGAAGCTGCTCTGCTCGACCTGTACAGTGGGGGACGACTTGAATTTGGCATCGGATCAGGTGCCTACCAGCGTGAATTCGACCGCATACGGCCTGGTCTCAAACAATCTGAGGGTTACAAGTACGTACAGGAAATGCTGCCCGCTGTTAAAGCACTCTGGGCCGGTGACTATGCCCACGACGGTGAGTTCTGGTCGTTCCCAACCGCCACCTCTGTGCCCAAACCGCTGCAACAGCCCCATCCGCCCATATGGATTGCCGCACGGGCACCGGTGACCTACGAATTCGCGATAAAGAATAATTGCAACATCATGTCGTGGGCTCTCACCCGCCCGTTCTCGGAGGTGGAAACCTACATGGAACGTTTCGAGACCGCACTTCGGGACAACCCTGGCACAACTCGACCCATTTTCTCGACGATGCGTTACGCCGCTGTGGTAGAAAATAAGAACCAGATCGATGAGGCCGTCACCTCCGTCTACCGGCAGCTGGGTCAGTTCGAAAACCTGTTTAAGAACCTAGGGAACGTTAACGATGGTTTTCCACAGGAAATCGACCTTGCTGATCTTAGCAGTCGCAAAGAATTCAATCGGGATGAACTGGTGAAAAACCTGATTTTCGGCACGCCCGATCAGGTTATTTCCAAACTCAAACAGTATCAGGACATCGGTGTCGATCAATTCACCTACTGTGCGAGTTTCGGCCTCAGTCAGGCTGCACAGAAACGCTCGCTGAAAATGTTCATCAACGAAGTGATGCCCGCATTTGACCAAAGTGCGGCCGGTGCTGCCGAACAACAAATAGCCAGCTGAACTGTTCACCGGGGACCCGGGTCGCCCGAACTTGCAACGAGTCCTACTTTATCCCCAGCTTAGCCCGGGTTTCATCTGCGCTGCAAGGTCGACCGCCCAGCTCACGAATTATCCGAACTGCTTTATCGACCAATTCGCCATTGCTCGCGAATACACCTTTTTCCAGATACAGATTGTCTTCCAAACCGACCCGCACGTTGCCACCAAGCAGCATCGCCTGCGCCACCATCGGCATCTGGGCACGGCTGATACCGAATCCAGACCAGAATACGTCGGGCGGTAGCTGTCCAACCATCGCGCTCATAGTTGCTGGATCAGCCCCCGCACCCCAAGGAATACCCAGACATACCTGATACATGGCCGGCGAATCGATCAAGCCCTCACTGACCAATTGATTGGCAAACCTCAGATGACCGAGATCGAATACCTCCATTTCAGTTTTAACACCAATTTCCTGGTAACGCGCGGCCATGCTGCGGAGCATGTTGGGGGTCTGCACATAGATAAGGTTGCTATCGCTAAAATTGATAGTGCCACAATCAAGCGAGGCAATATCTGGCCGCAGTAGTTCGACATGAGCCATTCTTGTTTCCGCGTTGACCATATCAGAACCCTCACCTGCAATGGTTGGATCATCGTCGTCGACCACAAGATCCCCTCCCATACCCGCTGTCAGATTGATCAATACATCTCGCCCACTGTTTCGAACCCGTTCCACCGTATCTTTGAACAGGTCGATGTCACGGCTGCCAATACCCGTTTCCGGGTCGCGCACGTGGATGTGGACGATCGCGGCCCCGGCATCCGCCGCCTCTATTGCCGCATTAGCAATCTGTTCCGGCGTGACAGGCACGTCGGGATGCTTGCCGACGGTATCACCTGCTCCAGTCACCGCACAGGTGACGACCACTTCTCTGTTCATCTCCATGGTGTTCTCCTTATTACTGCTTTCAGTTCCGCCTCTCTCCATTCACAACACTTATTTCTGCATCTTCTTAACTCATCTCAGGCCAACCATCTTGCCCGGGTGGGTACCAGTATTTATCCAGCACTTTCTGGATTTCCACCAGACACCGGTCACGTCGTTGCTCCAGTTCATTGAAATCCCGATCACCCGATTCGACCTCGCAACCGTCTACAATCCTGTTCTTGAGTTCCTCGGTCAACTCGGGGGCTTTCATATGCGACCAGGGTAATTCAAGCGCCGGTCCGAACTGCTCGATAGTATGGCGCATACCACCTGGCCCCCCAGCCAGATGCCACGCCATAAAAGTGCCCATGAACGCCCATCTTAAACCTGGGCCTCCAGTGACAGCAGCGTCGATCTCAGATACTGTCGCAATCCCATCATTTATAAGATGAAGCGCTTCCCGGTAGAGCGATTCCTGCAATCTGTCCGCAATGTAAGCTTCAACCTCTTTTCTAACATGAAGTGGGCGCATGCCGATCTGGCGATAAAACGCACCGGCGGCACGCACAAACTCGAGGCTGGTCTGCTCACCGCCCACGACTTCAACCAGCGGCAAAAGATAAACTGGGGCAAAGGGATGACCGATTACCAGTCGCTCCGGTCTCCGGCAGCGAGACTGGAGACGGCTGGGCAGTAACCCCGATGAACTCGAGGCAACCACAATGTCGCCTTTGGCGTGTCGTCCGATCTCTTCGTGCACAGCAATCTTGAGATCCTCGCGCTCCGGTACGTTTTCCTGAACAAAATCCGCACCCGCGACAGCAGTCTTAATGTCAGGGACAAATTCCAGTTTGCTGCGATCGGCTTTTTCGTCGAGGCCAGCCTGTTCGAGTATCGGCCAGGCGCTGTCAACAGTCTTCAAGACCATCTCAGCCGCAGCAGGGGAAGGATCTGTCACGACCACCGACAGCCCGTGGGCAAGACACCGTGTTGCCCATCCACTACCGATAACCCCGCCCCCGACCAGCGCTACACGTTGTATTTTTTTAGTTTTCATGTGTCATCGATTCCTATTCACCGCGAAAAACCGGTTTTCGCTTCTCTACGAAAGCCCGTACCCCCTCTTTCGCATCCTCTGACCTGAGCATTTTGCGATAAACCGGCAGGTCTTCGGTACGCATCGTCTGAAAGGCTTTCTCCACCGTATCACCTTCGATTGCGCGCAACACTTCTTTTACGGTCTGAACAGCCAGTGGCGCCGAATTGGCAATCTGATCAGCCCATTCACGCGCACGTATCATCAGTGTATCTGCCGGTACCACTGCATTGACCAACCCGTGCCGGGCCGCCTCCTCAGCCGGCATCCGGCGACCCAGAAGCAACATCTCCATCGCTATGTTGTAAGGGAGTCGGCGCGGCAGGCGCTGTATGGCCCCTGCATCCGGTACTATACCCAGCGGCATCTCAGGCAATGCGAACTCGACGTGATCAGCAGCAATAATCAGGTCGCATGCCATCGCCAGTTCAAACCCGCCGCCTATGGTCAATCCGTTCAGGGCCACGATCACCGGTTTGTTGAGATCCCACATTTCTGTGAGGCCGGCAAAACCGCCTGGTAGATCAACGTCAGCCTCCCACCAGTTATCCAGTTGCTGCTCACCACTGTCTACTGCTTTCAAGTCCCAGCCGGCTGAAAAAACCCGATCACCCGTTGCGGTCAGTAAACCTACGCGCAGGGCCGGATCATCGCGCAAAGTCACGATTGCATCATTGAGCATCCGGCTAAGGGTAAAATCTATTGCGTTAACTTTGGGCCTGTTCAACGTGATCTCAAGAACCGCACCACGTCGCTCTACCATCAGTTCTTCACTTCGGTCCGTCATTTTTTCCTCACTGCGACCAATCGTCAGGGGTCGCTAAGCCTGGTATCTCTGGTCTAAAGCTGGCGCGATAATAGCGCCTGGACCCAATCTATCGGGCAGGTGATTCTAGGACATCGGCGTAAAATCGTCTGTACTTCGATGGAAATTCACGCTACCCCACAATAAGATGATGTACTGAACAAAACGCTCAAGCGCTGCTGTCCGCCGATTCCGAGGCGGTTTTCAACAGCGCCGTACCATCAAGGCGGGAAGCAAATGGATCTTGAACTCACTGAAGAACAGCGCATGCTGGCCAATTCCGCACGAGCTTTTGTCTCTGAGGAACTTCTGCCCCACGAAAACGAAGTCGAAAAACAAGGCGAAGTAGCCCCTGAGCTTGGGCAACAGATCACCCGTAAAGCAATCGAGATGGGCTTCTATGCTGCTAACCTGCCTGAATCGGTCGGAGGCGGTGGTCTTGACTACACCAGCCTGGCCGTTCTTGAACGGGAATTCGGCAAGGTCTCACACGCCCTCAACGGCTTTGCGTGGCGTCCGACGGAACTGCTGATGGCCTGCGAGGGCGACCAGATAGAGCTTTATCTGGACCCCTGCGTTCGAGCGGAAAAAACCGAATGTTTTGCCATCACCGAACCCGGTGCCGGATCCGACATCTACTCCATGGCAACCCGGGCAGAAAAGGTCGGGAACGACTGGGTCATCAATGGCTCCAAACATTTCGTCAGCAGTCACGTCCTGCCGGATTTTGCCATTGTTTTTGCAGTGACTGGGATCGATGAAACCGATCGAGGCCCACGTAAACGGGTCACGGCGTTTCTGGTTGACCGCGGACATCCGGGTTTTGAGATCGTACGCGGACCCCGCTGTGTCAGCCAGCGCGCCTACCTGAACTTTGTACTGTCTTTCAATGACTGCCGTGTCGGACCCGGTCAAGTACTGGGAGAAGAAGGCGAAGGTCTCATCCTGGCAGATAAGTGGATCAAGATGGGGCGGGTCTGGGTGGGTGCCGGTTGCTGCGGACGGGCGGAACGTCTGCTGGATCTGTCGATCGACTGGGCGGCCAATCGTAAACAGTTCGGCCAGAGCATTGGCAAATTCCAGGGCACATCTTTCAAACTGGCAGATATGGCGACTGAACTGCAGGCCGCAGACCTGCTGGTCATGCACGCGGCGCACAAGGCAGATCAGAGCCGGATGACCCCTACAGATGCGGCCATGTGCAAGCTGTATGCGTCTGAAATGCTGCAACGCCTGGCCGACCATGCCGTTCAGATTTTTGGCGGCATGGGTCTGATGGAAGAGCTGCCGGTTGAACGACTGTGGCGGGATTCTCGTCTGGAGCGCATCTGGGAGGGCACCTCTGAGATTCAGCGACATATCATCAGCCGTGCTCTATTGCGCCCGCTTGGAGCATGACACCCAACCAGAAAGAAAATCTGCAGCGGCTGCTCGCCCCCAGGCACATTGCTTTTGTCGGTGGGAACGAAGCGCTGTATGCTTCACGCCAGTGTGCAGCCGGTGGCTTCAACGGTCAGATTTGGGGTGTCAACCCAAAGCGCCATCAACTGGACGAACATCCCTGTTTCGCCAGTGTGGATGACCTTCCGGAAGCACCCGATGCCGCATTTGTTGCAGTGCCGGCGCCCGTGGTCCCCACTGTAGTCGACCAGCTGCGCAAGCGCGGTGCAGGCGGTGTCGTCTGCTACAGCGCGGGCTTCGGAGAACTGGGCGCCGACGGTGAAGCATTGGAGCAGAAATTGATCGAAGTGTCCGGTGACCTTGCTCTCGTTGGGCCCAATGTGTTTGGCCTGCTCAATTACATTCAGGGCGCTCATCTGTGGCCTTACAGCCACGGTGGTCAGCGTGTGACCCAAGGTCCGGCAATCATCTCGCAGTCTGGAATGCTGTCGGGATATCTGCTCACCAATCGGCGATCGGTAAATTTTTCCTACGTGATTGGTGCGGGCAACCAGTCTGTCCTGGGTGTCGAAGACTACCTTGAAGCATTACTGACCCGGTCAGAAGTCACCGCCTTCGGCATCTATCTCGAATCGCTTCGAGACATTCCGCGGTTCGCAAAAGCTGCCCTGACCGCGCTGGACCAAAATAGACCACTCGTCGTAATCAAGGTCGGGCGCTCTGAGCTTGCCGCCCGCACCACACTGACCCACACCGCATCCCTCGCCGGCAGCGATACCCTTTACCAAGCACTGTTTGACCGGCTGGGTGTGGTTCGGGTGTCTACACCCAGCCTGATGCTGGAAACACTCAACCTGCTGACGATCGCGGGGGCACCAGCTGGTCGGAGACTGGCCGCTTTTACCTGCTCCGGAGGTGACGTTGCCATGTTGGCTGACCAGGGAGAAGAGTGCGGAATCGACTTCAAAGCCCCTTCGCCTGCAGCCAGGCACACTCTCACGACCCTACTGCCGGCCATCGCAACCGTCTCCAATCCGCTGGATTACACCACCCCGATGTGGGGCCACGAGGAAAAGCTCAAACCGGTCTTCAGCGCACTGGTCGAAGATGATTACGATGCAGCATTACTGGTCCAGGATTATCCCCCACCTCATCTTGAAGAAGACCGCCACCTGTACCAGGCCGACGCGCGCGCATTTATTCGGGCGACACGTGAAGCAGGCATTCCGGGCGCGGTATGTAGCAGCCTGCCAGAGAACCTTGATGCCCAGATCCAGCAATTCCTGAAAGACCACAATACGGCCCCGCTGCAGGGAATCGGTGAGTCCGTACAGGCAATTGCCGCGGCAACCGTGTTTGGTAGGCAGCGCAAAAAACATCTGGCTCAGGCCCGATCGATCTCATTTGAATTCGCGGGGCGGACTGCCAACAGCGTCACACTCGATGAATGGCAGGGCAAGAAACTGCTGGAAAGCATCGGCATCCCGATTCCGGCTGGAGAATTGGTCACAGTTGCCGGTGTCTCGGCTGCGGCTGATCAACTGGGCTATCCTGTGGCCCTGAAACTGGTCAGTGCAGACCTGCCGCATAAGACCGAAGCGGGCGCGGTGAGACTAAACCTTGAGTCGGCAATCCAGGTGAGCGATGCTGCAAAGGCAATCCAGCAGGCGGTGCGAGACTATTCACCAAACCTACCGAAAGAGTGCTTCCTGGTTGAAAAGATGGTGGCCAATTCAATCGCTGAACTGCTGGTTGGTATCCGCAATGATGAGCAATTCGGTCACACCCTGACACTGGCTAGCGGCGGCGCACTGGTAGAACTGGTAGCCGACAGTGTGACCGTACTTCTACCGACCCCGCGCGAAGAGATCGCTGCAGCGTTGCACTCGCTGCAGGTGGCCAAACTGCTGCGAGGGTTCCGGAATCGACCCGCCGCAGACGTTGACCGGCTTGTCGACACCATCTGTACCGTCGTTGACTTTGCCCACCGGCTTGGTGCCAAACTCCATGAACTCGACATCAACCCATTGATTGTCCACCCGGACGGCTGTACCGCGGCCGATGTGCTGCTTCGCGTGGATCCAGAAGCGCTTTAGTCTTTTTGTGAATTCCGCGGCATCCAACAGGCCGTTGGCCTGCACTGTGGTAACCGTAATCCAGGCCCACCTCAGGTAACCGCACACGCACGCTCTATTCCCTCGCGATCAGTCCAGCCAGTGCCACACCGGCAGATCCGCCTCCACCAATGATCAAGTCTGTGCCGTTCACCTCAACCGGCCCGACCCCAGAAATAAGTCCGTACGGCTTCGCTGTTGCACGTACCCGGCCGGGTACTGAAACACAATACGGGTACCAGCCGAGAACGGGTTCCGCTGACATCAGTCACACGGTGCAGAGAACGTGAACCATTGAAAATCAGCAGGGTCCCCTCCGTAAATGGCAGTTGCTCCACCTCACTGCGTTCTCCTTGACACACGCGTTTAATGATCTTTGCTTCGTCTGCACGCCCACGAAGACCAGGGATGTACTCAAACGTACCGCCTTTATCCGGCGCCTGAAGCATCAGTGTCACGCTGAACTCCGATTCGTCGAAGTGCCAACCATGCCGACCACCGTCCCGAAAAACATTGATGGAACACGCCCCCAGTGGATCCTCAAATCGATACAGTTCAGGAGCACCGAGTACACCTCGTATAAAAGCCTTAAACGGGTCCCAGTCATAGATCTGCCTGAGCGGGCCTCCTAATGGAATACAGTCGAAAGGCACAGAACCGACGCTGGTCTGCTCCTGCCAGGTCGCAGGATCGTCAGCCGGCAGACCGTCCGGCGTGTCCGTCAGGTAAACATTGTGGGTACTGTCAACAAAGTAGGCATGTGGCTCAACCATTAACGCTTCGCGTTTCATCAGTGTCAGCGCTGAGTCACGTATGAAACCGTGCAGCACCAATAGACCGGACTGTGCAAAACGTGCCCTGCTTCGGGCAATGAACAGCTGGTCCTCGACAGAAAATGGTTCGTCCAGCGGGTATCGTCCAGTATCGATCAGGCAAGATGGGTCGGTCGAAGTCATCTGTTGTACAGGTCTATTCGGAAATCTGCCACCAGATTATGCACCGATCGATTGCCAGTAATGCGACAATGACCGCCAGAATGTTTAACTTGGCTCGCTAACGAACGATGGGGAGATACCCTGTTGAATTCAACATCGCCCCGGAATCGGGGCCTGCTCTTATTCGACTACGACGGTGTACTGGCTGACTCTCTGAATACGCTCAGTGAATATACGACCATCTTCTGTCGTGAGCACGGACTCGGAGAAGGGCTTAAGACAACCGATGTCGATGCGATGGAATCGGCGACGCTGGCGGGCCTCATTGAGGCCGCAGGCATCAGTCAAGCCTACGTTAGGGACTACGCACGGTATCTGTTCCAGGCCCTGAACCGCGATCCACTGAAAGTACCGCTGTTTAAAGGAATACCCAAAATGCTAACCGACCTGGCCCGACACTACACGCTCTGTGTTGTTACAGCCAATCATTCGGCGATTGTTCGGCAACGACTCGATGCTGCACAACTAACCAGCTTGATGGGTTGTATCTATGGAAACGAACAGCCCGGCGGTAAAGTTGACCACATTATCAACGCTCTTGAAACGAACCATGCACAGCCTGCCTCCACCTGGATGATTGGCGATACCGTAGGCGACATTGAAGCCGCGCAGAACGCCGGTGTCAACGCGGTAGCTGTAACCTGGGGCTGGCAATCTTCTATAAGACTCAAAAGCAAAGCACCTGACCTTATGTTCGAAAAACCGCAGGCGCTGCACCACTACTTCAAGAATACCTGGCAACAGACAACAGCCAAGGCGGGTATTCCGCGGTGAACTATCTGGCGCATCTTTATCTGTCGGGCGATATCGAAGACCTGGTGATCGGCAATTTCATCGGCGATGCAGTCCGCGGAGACCAGTACAGACGATTAAAACCTGCTGTTCAGGCCGGTGTCCGCTTACACCGGGAAATCGACCGTTTTACCGATACCCACGACACTGTACGCCGCTCCAAAAAACGGATGTGGCATGTGTTTGGCCGATACTCAAGTGTCGTGGCAGATGTTTTCCTCGATCATTTCCTGGCCCGAGATTGGGACACGTATCATCCACAGTCTCTTGAGGCCTACGCGGGCTCGGTCGAGTCAATGCTGCGACCCCGGCTGGCTGAATTCCCCGAACGCGCTCGCCGGTTTTTCGATTACATGACCCAAAACCGGGTGTTGTTGAGCTACGCCAGCATAATCGGCACGGGGAAAGTCCTGACACAGATGGCCCAGCGAGCCCGATTCGAATCACACATGGAACACGGTGCGGCCGAACTCAGTCGATGCTACGAAGCCTACCGTCAGGATTTCCGGTCGTTCTTCCCCGAGTTGTGCACTTTCGTTCAGACCCGGCAGGTGGAGATCACACAGGAAGAATAACCATTTCGCCCGGGCGCCTAAGCCGATCCTGCATCGGCATCCAGCGGGGTGTGAAAATACTCACTTTCCTGGGCAAAACGGCTGGCTTCCTCAATCAACTGCCGCACACGTTTGTCCGCAGTATCGATATCGGCACAACTCTCACAGTACGGCTCTCCGCAGGGTTGGCGCGTGTAGAGCCAAAAATGCACGGCACCGGCTAAAAGACCAGACGCCACCTCCCAGCGGTCCGACTCATCATCTGCATCAATTAATCGGTTACCAAGCTCAATCATACGTTCAGCCGCGTCGTCAAACTCCAGGGGGGTTTCATCTAGTTCCATGAATAACTCCAAGACCATTCACTGTGTTGAATCGAGGCTAGCCCAGGCATTTTAAATGTAACGAGATTCTTGTGTAGTGGAACAATCTAATTACCGGTGTGTTCTCAGGGAGCCGATAGATGTCGTGCCTGTTTGTGCAAATCGGTTAATGCTGCATCGATCCGAGCACATCGTTCAACGAGCCATTGCTGATGAACCGCGAGATCGCTAGCCACTTGATCAGCCTGGCGGACCACCTCCATTGGGTTAGCGCTACCAATTGTGACACGGGACTGAATAAACGACTCTGCATTTAACATTTTACGGAGTTCAGCATCACCAATCTCTAACGAGCGTCCTGCAATTGCCAACGCCGCCTCGTCGAGCCGGGTTGATGAAGCTTTAGACACCGGCTCACCGGCTTCAATTGACGCTTTAACGAATGCACCTACGACGTGATGTGCGACTCTGAACGGAAAATCAAAGCGACGTACAATCTCATCTGCCACGTGACTTGCTGTACTCCAGTAAACATCGGCGCGCTCTCGCATTGTCGACTCATGCAGAATCAATGTACGCACACATTCTGTCATCAATTCCAGCGCATCCCGGCAAGCATCGGTGGCGTTCGAAACGATATCCTCACCGTACACCATATCCAGATCGGTCGATAGCACGCCGCGTTGACAACTCATTACCGCCGGTAACCAGCCTGCAGACTGTCCGGCCAATGATTTAATTCGCTCGAGCGCATGCGGGTTTTTCTTTTGCGGCATGATGCTGCTGGTACCCGCCAACCCATCGTCAATTTCCAATAAGGAAAATTCCCACGAGCTCCAAACGTAAAGATCCGTTGCGAATCGACCAAGATTGCTCATCATAATACTAAGTACAGCTATTGCCTCTTCAATATGATCACGGGCGAACTCTCCAGCATCGTTGGCGTTGACGACAAGACCTTCGTGCCCTAGCAAAGCAGCCGTGCGTTCTCGATCTAATGGCCAAGAGGTGCCAACTTGAGCAGCGCCGCCTAACGAGCTCAGATTTGTCCGTGCATACAATCCCTGCATACGCTGCAGATCCCGCTCGAAGATGAAAGCTTCACGCATCAAATAGTGTCCGAAAGTCCATGGCTGTGCATGTTGGAGGTGTGTATAGCCCGGCATTATTAAATCTGCATGGCGAATTGAGCGCTCGATGATTTGCCGCTCCAAGTTACTGAGTAGCGTAAACAACTCCAACAACAGATCACGAAAGTAGAGCCTTTCCACAGCTGCTTCTTGGTCATTACGACTTCTGCCTGTCTGTAATCGACCAGCGATGTCCTCCCCGCAGTGCTCTGTGATAAAGCCTTCAAACTGGACGAGGCATGAACCCGACTCGGCGACCCACGGGAAGCCCCCTGCACCGAGCTCCTGGATTTCGAGCAGTGCGCCAAGCAAACGTCTACCGCGCTGTGTGTCCAAAATATCGCGCTCGACCAACATCACAACATGCGCAAGATCGACGTGTATATATGCTTTGAAGCGTCTTTTGATTCCAGGCAAGTGGCGTTTTTCATCGTGTTCGACAAGCACTTTATTACGTGGGCCCAATCGGGCCTTTTCAAGAAAGATGTCAGATTTCATTTCACTCCACTTCGGACGATTACTCGAGTTTGTGCTGACTCTATCCAGAATAAAAAAGTCGGATGAGACTGATCTAAAGCCTGCTTACACTGGCGAGTCTGACACGTGACTGGAATTCACAGTGATTGCGTAACCGGATGGGTCACAAAGTGTGAATGACCGGTGAAACGCATCGTCCTGAATAGTAGATGGCGATAGTTTAAGCGCTTCAAATTTCTCGTGACTGGTCTCCAGGTTGTCCACCATGAGATCGAAAGGTGCCACAGTACCTGGCGTAATCGGATCGGAGGCAGGTCGAAGCAATAAATGCGTACCGCCGCGTAGTTCGAGAACAGCAATATTGTCTGCTTGGAAAATCTCCCGCATCCCGAGTTTGCACATGAACGCGGCAGATTGATTGACGTCCGTCACCGGCATGAATACGTGCCCGATCCATACTGGTGGGCGTTCATCGATCCTAGTCATCACCATTTCTCCCTATGTCCGATTTTGAGTAGCGACACCACACATTGAAACGTGCTTATGATTGTTGGCCACTTCGATAGAAAAAACAACAAAGTCTTTGCTTGATCAGGACGAGTTGATTGAAAATCGGCGCAGTAAACTGAACCGAGCTCATTCTGGCAATAATCGGTGGGGACTGTTTATGGGCGTAAAATAATGACTTATCGTTTAATCGCATCCGAGCATGTGACCGTCCGCACCTAAAACACAGAGAAATTTCTATAGATGATCTAACGATGAATGTAACCCACACTTTTGATTTCATCATTGTCGGCGCTGGCTCGGCTGGCTGTGTACTGGCAAACCACTTGAGCGCGGATCGACGCTTCACTGTGCTACTAATCGAAGCGGGGAAAATAAGTCATCCCCTCACACCAGTGCCGATCAGCTTCAGCCGCTTCATCGACAATCCGAAAGTCAATTGGTGCTATGCGTCCGAACCCGAACCGGTAATGGCCAATCGGCCAATACCGGTTCCCCGCGGCCGGATACTTGGCGGTTCGAGTGCTATCAACGGTTTAGTATATGTACGCGGTCAGCCCTTGGATTACAACACTTGGGCACAATTAGGCAATCGGGGCTGGAGCTTCGACGATGTTCTGCCGATCTTCCAGCGCATGGAGAACTACGAACCGGGGGCAGATGAATGGCGTAGGCAAGGTGGGCCACTGCATGTCAGCGAAGTTGCCGATCAGAATCCGCTGTACGATGCCTTGGTTGCCGCCGGCGAAGAGATCGGTTTACCGAACAATCCAGACT
Organism: Gammaproteobacteria bacterium; assembly: GCA_022450155.1. Lineage (NCBI taxonomy): Bacteria > Pseudomonadati > Pseudomonadota > Gammaproteobacteria > Gammaproteobacteria bacterium. The sequence continues at coordinate 85,679 of JAKUQR010000002.1, forward strand.
ACAACGGTGCTGACCAGACCGGCCTGTGCAAAACCCAGACCACCATTCGCGGCGGGAAACGCATGAGCTCGGCGGTGGCCTATCTGGCACCGGCGAGGTCTCGTCCGAACCTAACCATTGTGACCGAGGCCTTGGCCCGCCGTCTGACGTTAAACGGGAAACAATGCACAGGCATCAGCTATTCGGTAGACGGTCGTACTATCGATGCCCAGGCGCGTACGGAGGTGATCCTATGCTGCGGGTCGATCAATTCGCCGCAGCTTCTGGAGCTATCTGGAATTGGACAACCTGCCCTGTTGAAATCTCAGGGGATTGAGGTGTGCCATGCTTTGCCGGGCGTTGGCGAGAGTTTGCGCGATCACATCGCTCCACGCATGGGCTGGACAATCAGCAAACGTGGTGTAACGTTCAACGATCGGGCACGCGGTCTTGGGCTCCTGTGGCAAGTTGCCAAATACGCAATCAATAAGGATGGCTTTTTGAGTCTTCCGTCGGCCCCGCTTGTCGCTTTCATTAAAACTCATGCCGACCTGGAGAGCCCCGACGCCCAGCTCCATCTCGTCCCGTATGCGTTTTCCCCCACCACACGCCAATTGCTTGACGAACCTGGTATGACGATTACCGTTTACCAGTTGCGCCCGGAAAGTCTGGGGTCAATTCACATCAAGTCCACGGACCCACATGAAGCGCCGGCTATTCGTTTCAATTTCTTGTCCAACCCGCTTGACCGCCAGACCCTGGTAGAGGCCGTGCGTTTCACCAGGCGTCTGATGCAGGCGCCGGCGATGGATCAGTTTCGCGGTATCGAGTTCAAGCCTGGGCCCGACGTGCAAAGTGATGGCGAGATAATCGAGTGGATCGGTAAAACCGCAGAAACGGCCTATCATCCGGTCGGCACCTGCCGCATGGGCAATGATGAGAACGCCGTAGTCAACGACCGATTACAGGTACACGGTATCGAAGGGTTACGCATCGCTGACGGTTCTATCATGCCGACACTAGTCTCCGGCAACACGAATGCCGCCTGCATTATGATCGGTGAAAAAGCCGCGGACATGATTCTCGCCGAACAGGGGTAATCGTTCGGTGAAATGTTGACGCTATTCTTGATGAGATTCCATCTTTATGATGAGTATTTAACAGTATCCGGTACACCGTCTGTTGGCGGGACTTGAACAAAATATAGATTCGATCGTTTTCAGCGTGTTTCTCCATCCAGTGTCACCCCAAGACCCAGGACGACCCGATTTGCGTAAGCGAAGTACCCGGCAACCTGGTTAACCTCCAAGATCTCACCATCACTGGCTCCGGCTTCTCGCAGCGTTTCGATCGATTCAGCCGTCAGTGTCGCCGGGTCAAGGGTCAAGGCCCGTACATAGCCCAGCAGGGCCAATTCCTTACCACCGAATACTTCCTCTAAGCGATCACCCATCAGCGCATCGGCAATGGCCGACCATGCCTCCGGCTTTCCGGCATACGCCAGCCCGCCTGCATGGTTATGATGATCTATGCAATAGGTACACTGGTTGAGGATACTGACATAAAGACCCACTGCCTCTAAATACCACAGTGCCAGTACATTACCAGTATGTCCGAGAACAGCCCGGTAGAGTGCCGTATGGCCTTCTAGGGTATGCGGGCGTAGCGAGTGGGCACTGTAGATGTTGGCAATGGTGCCGTTCGGTCGCTGATATTTCTCGTACAGGGTTTTCAAGCGGCCAGCTGCCTTTGCCCGTGATATCGATTCAATCCAGGTCATTGTCCGTTTTCTTCAATGATGTATTCTCTATAGCTTTTGCCGCTAGTAATCTTTATCAACCAATAGATGTCGTTCCCCATGATCGTCGGCTCTAGAATTTCTGTGTTCTTGATTGTCGCACTTGTATTACTCATGCCAGTGTTTTTGCCAGGATGTTCACCTACTGCATATGGTATTCAGGTAGAACGTTGGGACATGCTCTCTGAGAAAGAGAGAATTGCAGTAATTCAGGCTTATCAAGAGAAACAGAATCGACTTCGAATTTAAGCAGAGGCGCGTCAAGCGGAGGCAAAACTTCGATTAAAGGAGATAGAAAAAAAGATAAAGGACATTTATAACGGCGATAGGTTGTCTGGAGTGTAGAGAACCGATTCCAATTGTTCGATAATCTTCTTCTCGGGTTCGGAAATCGTAGCAAGTCCCAGGAAACCACCAGCGCTTTGTGCGATATCTCGCGCACGACCCACAATTTGAGTCTTGATTACCTCGTTTTGTTCGTCACTCAGGTGCTCTTTAAGAGTAGCGATGTATTCAGACCAGGCATCTAACAGACTCGCTGGGGGTTTGAAGTCGAGCCAACCGTTCAGAAGCTCATAGGCAACGCTATCTTTTTCAACTCCGTAGGCCTTTGCACCTTTCAAAATCGCTTCGCGTTCCTTCGCATGCAGTTCGTCATCGGCCCAGGCTACAGCGACCATTGGAACTAAACGAATTGCACAAAGCGTCTCTTCGCTTATGCCCAAGTCAATCATCTTGCCGAGTAGTTTTTCATCACTGATTCCTGATACTTTTCGCAGGGACCCTAACTTTTCCCTCGCACTCGCCTCCGCGCGCAATTTCTCAATATTCTCATTATCCTTCGTGCGGAAAAACTCATCTTCGAGGGCTTTTCGTCGTTCGTCCAGAGACATTGTAGCTCCTAAGTTTTAGGTTAAGGCAGTGCCATCCTAACTGAAAAGTAACCACCTTTGTTACTGAATACTTTAACCACCTTCGCTTCTACAAACTGATGGTAACTCCCAATAGATACAACAGACTGTCACATACCATTTATGTCCAGACCCCTCCGACTGGGCTATAGATAGGCCGTTGGTGGAAAACAACATCCCGCAGACAAAACTGTACCCCGTCAGCGGAAGTTGGACAGAATAGTCTGATTGCCTAAGAGGGGGTTTTAGCTCATCGTTAACTCAAAGAGGAGACGATGATGACAGGCAAAAGAAGCGCAGAGAAGACGGTTCGAGACATCCGTAGAGTCACCCGGCGTCATTATTCTGCCGAAGAGAAGATTCGTGTTGTACTGGAGGGCCTTCCAGGTGAGGACAGTATTGCTGAACTGTGCCCTCGCGAAGGCATCAACAGCAATGTCTATTACCGCTGGTCGAAGGAGTTTCTTGAGGCAGGCGTGAAGCGACCTCCGAGGAAGTCAAAGATTTACGTGCAGAATCAGCCGCCTTAAAGGAGGCTCTGGCGGAACAGGTCATGGAAAACCGCCTGCTCAAAAAAAGTGTGATCACAGATGGGGAGGACGATACCTGAGATATTCGGCCTCAGAGAAATACCAAATGATCCGTCTGCTCGAGTCATCCAGCCTATCCTTCAGACGGCTTGATATTCACCGCTCTACTTTCTGCCACTGGTTACAGCGTTACCAGGATAACGGAGTTGACGGCCTTGAGGATCGCAAGCCGACCCCAACGGTGGCCTGGTGGCTGTGCACTTCGATGAGTGCCAGCGATGTGTCTGACACACTGGGTGATGCGTTGTGCTTTGCCGGACTGGACCAGGTTAAGGTCAGGCACAAACCAAGATTGCTAAGCGACAACGGCCCGTGTTAGATCTCGGCCGAACTATCCGGGTATTTGCAAGAAAACGGAATGACCCATACCCGGGGCAGGCCCTATCATCCGCAGACCCAGGGCAAGATCGAGCGCTGGCATCGGTCCATGAAAAACCAGATTCTGCTGAACAACTCCTATCTGCCCGCTGAGCTACAGGAACATCTGCAGCGATTTATCAGTTACTACAACCATCAGCGCTATCATGAATCACTGGATAACCTGACCCCCGCTGAGTGTATTATGGACGGGGGCAGGAAATACTGGACCAGAGGCATACCATTAAATTGGACACCTTGGCCATACGCCGAAAGATGCATTACGATAACCAAAACAATTTACACCTGATGAGCTGAACTGCCTCTTACATCAGGGCGCCATCTGTCCAATTTAGTTTGACGACATACAGATGCTAGCCACTGCATCGTGCAGGTGATCCGGTGCCAAATGGACATATCGCACTGTCATCTAATACCGCCCACGCGTGACCCGAGCATACATCGAGTTAAAGAGATAGATCCAAAGCAGATGAGCAGGTACCGTGCAGGCCCCAAGTTGGTGGGCGGTTAGTTGTGCCATGAGCGAGCTGTCTCCCCAGCAAAGAATTCGCTGCATGATCGCGCTCGTCGCTGCGCTAGCGGTGGTGTCGATCACCAGTTCTTTGAATTGGCCGATTTTGTCCGAAGCTCTGCGCAATCAGGGCTATAGCGAATCCATGATCGGCATTAATGCAGCTGCCCAGTTTGCCGGCATTATCGTGGTGGCACTGGCCACACCGCGCATCATCCCAGCTCTGGGATTCTTCAAGGCCATTGTGCTCGGCCTGGTGGTGGTCGCGGTAACGTTAATTGCTTTACCGGCGTTTCGCAGTTTCGAGACCTGGCTGGTGATCCGGTTCCTGCTTGGTATGGGTAATTCGCTGTTGTTTACCACTGGTGATACGTGGATAAACCACATCGTCAATGACCGGGTGCGCGGACGTTGGATGGGCATCTATGTCACGGTCGGCATGGCTGGTTGGGCCGTCGGTCCGGTGCTTGGTGCTTATCTGGACCCAGACACTTACTGGCCGTTTGTTTGGGGGTTGCTGGCAATCGTGGTTGCGGCTGGTTTTCTGCTGCCCACCCGGAAACTTGATGTCAGGTTGGGTGTTCCCGAACAGGGAGTCGCTCTGGGCTTGGCGGCGGTGTTTTTTGCCGCACCCACGGTACTGCTGGCATCAGCCATGTTTGGTGTCGTCGAAGGCGCGATGCAATCTTTCGCCCATCTCTACACCATGGATGTACTGGGCGCACAATTCCGTCAGACCGGGTATGCAGTAATCTGGGTCGGTTCGGTAGCAGCTGTTTTTTTTCAATACCCTATCGGTTGGTTGGCTGACAAAGTTAACCGTAGCTGGCTGCTGATTGTCTGTGTTCTGGCACTGATGCTTTCGATCTTTCTGTTTCCGCTGCTTGTCGAAGGCGGACGCGATGCCTGGTGGCAACCACAGGCACTGGCGCTATGGGCCGTGGTCAGTGTCTGGGGTGGTTCCATGGGGGGGATTTTCACCGTTGGCATTACTCTGCTGGGCGAACGTTTTCGTGATGCAGAACTGGTTTCCGCCAACGCTGTGTTTTCCGTGCTGTTTGGTGTCGGCGGTCTGCTTGGTCCGTTCCTGACCGGTACTGCAATGAGCGTATTCGGTCCCGCTGGCTTCCCGTTGTCGCTACTTGCAGCTGTCGTGATCTACGCGTTGTTTGCGCTCTATCGGCAATTTACCCGCAGATAGCATCTTCCTTGACTGTACCCACAGTGGATGCAGCAATACCAAGAGCCTTGTGTCGGTCGTCAATGCTCATACTTTTGGCGGAAATGCACCATTAGTATTGTAGTACTCGGCCATTACGGTCTTAATACCAGAGGCAAGGCTTAACCCCTCAGCCATCTGCGCACGAGCGACATAGTTCTAATATTGCGGTATCGCTATAGCTGTCCGTATTCCAATGATCGCTACCACGATCATCGGCTCTATCAAGGTGAAGCCGAAATGAATGCGTTTCATGTTGTTGATGTTACTCCCAACACCCCACTAACACCGTAAACCTTTCTGCCTTCTCAGCAATGTCTGTAATTTTTAGTTTCTTGCGCATTTAAGGACAGAGGATTTGGTGGGGAGGTTGGGTTAGGTCTGATTCATATCATGAATGTACAAACTGATATGCTAAAACAACTGGAGCTGCCCGATAATCTAGTCCAGTTGATGTGAGAGTATCTGAGTTTGTTTCAGGAGCGCTGGGCTGAACCTGGGCGATGCGGCGGCCGCCAGGCCTCAGGCCCGGACCTGCGCTGCACGCGCATCGCCCGGAAATGTCAGGGCGGCCAGCGCGTAAAACAACAGGGCCAGGATCAGCACCAGTGTGAACCCGAACTGAATGGCGAGTAGGACCGCCAGTACCGCACTCACCACCGATGCGCAGCCGTTGATCGCCCAGGCCCAGGGCACGAATGCGGGTTGACTGGCCGCCACCCGCGCGAGGGCGAGTGGCAACGGCAGGCCCATGCAGAACGCGAGCGGCGCGATCAGCATGATCGCCATCACCAGCTTGACCACGAGGGTGCGATCGGCCAACAGCTCGAATAGGGTCTCGAGCACCGCGAAGTGGATTAGCGCAACTAGGCCGATTCCAATCACCGCAAAGACCATACCCGCAAAACTTTGGCCTTTGTGGACGAGGCGGTTGGCCAGTAGGCTGCCGAGCCCGGCAAAGACCAGGAACGCACTCAGCACCGCGACGGCGGCATAGAGCGGATGGTGCAGGAACAGGATAAAACGCTGGATGAACGCCATTTCGATAAACAGAAAGGCCAGCCCGATAGCACCGAAACAGGTCACCAGCTTCAGTCGGCTGAGTACCACCTGTTCCGGTCGCGCACGGCGCAAGAGGGTCAGCGGCACCAATACCAGCAGCGCACTGCCCACGAGTGCCTGCAGCAGCGTCGCCGCCAGCACGAGATAGCCCCACTCCAGCAGGGCGGCGCCGCCCTGGCCGCGCAGCGACAGTACCTCGGGTATGGTCTTCCACTTGAGGAAGTGCGCGAAGTAGGGCCGGTCGTCGGTCGCCGGAGTGAGATCAAACTTGTAGCGGTCAAGAAAATCGTCACGATCGCTGCCGAGCAGCGCCGCTGCCCCTTCGAAGAACCAGGGCTGGCGCAGCACGTTGTAGCGATTGGCTTCCTCGGCCCGAATCGACGGGTAATAGACCAGATCGAATCCCCGCCCGGCACAAAAGCGGCGTAGGCTCCGGATCTCGTTTGGGGTCACCGCTGTTTTCTTGACCAGCAGTGTGCTCGTGGCCCAGCCGCGGATCAGGATGATGCGTTGCCCGGGGTCTGAACTGCCCGTGGTGCGCAGTGCCTCGGCGGCGGTCGCCAGGAGCTTCAACGCGTCCCGCGGCGGTACCCGGACCCAGCGCGTGATCGCCAGGAAGCCGTCAGGTGACAGCCGCCTTAGATAGTCCGCCATCGCTTCAACCGTGAAGAGGTAGTTCTCACCCAGGGCATTGAGCCCCGCCGCCGAGGCTCCCAGCGCCTCGATCAGGTCGAGTTGGATCAGGTCATAAGCACCGCGGCCCGTTGTGACAAACCCACGGGCATCACCAGTGTGCAGCCGTACCCTCGAGTTCCGGAACAAATCGCCGGCAAACGCGCCGAAGCGATCGCGAACCAAGGCGGTGACCTGTGGATTCAGTTCCACCGCATCGACCTGGTCGGCCCCCAGCGCCAGTGCCTGCAGCACCGAGCTGCCGCCACCCGCGCCGAGGACCAGAACCCGGCCCGGGTGGGCCAGATAATAGGGCAGTGCCGAGGTCAACTGGCCGAAGTGACCCGGTCCTGATGTTGTGTCCCAGGCGGTGATCGGCGACACGGCACCGGCGTCGATGTACAGACCCAGTTGCGGTGGCGGGCCGACCGGGGCGTACAGGCTGAGTCCTGGTGCATGGCGCAGCGGAACGACCTTGTTGCCGACGACCGTCAACAGGCCAAGTGGGCCAGTGCGCTGCTCGAGCACCTTGGCACCTGCGGTTTGCAGCGCCAGGCTGAGCGGCTTGTAGGGTGAGACCACCAGTTCTGCCCGCCATGGCCATGCCAGTGCCGGCAGTGCAATCAGGGCAAAAATCAGGGCAGGGGTGGGACGCCATCGCAGGCGAAGCTCCCACAGCCCGACGATTAATGCGCACGTCCCGACCAGTGCGACCAGTGACAGCGCCTGCAGTGGAAATACCACTGTCAGTGCGATCATCAGCGCGAGGCTGCCAATGCCGGCGCCGGCGAGGTCGGCGCTGTACAGGCGCGGTATGTTCTCGCTCCAGCCCATCAACGCAATGCCGATGGCACAGCCGGATAAGAAAAACGGTACGGCCAGCAATAAATAGATGATCACCAAGTTCAGCAGTTGCCCGAGGTCCCAGAAGATCTCCTCGGCGTTGAAGCCGACCTGCTGCGCCAGTGCATAGCAGCCGACCGCAGCGGGGCCGAACAGTGCCAGGCAGGTGACGTAGACCTGGGCGATCCGGGGCAGCAGTCGGTCGCGCATCAACGCCAGGAAAGTACCGCTGGCCCCGAGTCCGATCAGCGCCAGGCTGATCACCATGTAGGCGAAGTGGTGCCACTGGATGATCGAGAACAGGCGCAGCAGCAGCAGTTCGTAGGCCAGTGCGGCGCACGAGACCAGCGCCACCGAGGCGAACGGGGATCGACCCATCGCCGGGTCGCCTGCTGTCCTGGCCGGGACTGTGGTCACCGAGCTTCAGTGGCTGCCGGTGAGCGGCACGAAGCGAACCGGCAGAATTTGCCGGACGGAAAATTCGCCAGCGGAGCTTTTCTCGATCAGCAGCAGGTCCTGGACCATGAAACGCGAACCGATGGGGATGATCATCCGCCCCGTGGGGCGCAGTTGCTTGAGCAGAGGCGGGGGCACGTGGCTGGCGGCGGCGGTGACGATGATGGCATCGAAAGGCGCACCTTCCTCCCAACCGTAGTAGCCGTCCCCGACGCGGCCGTGAATATTGGTGTAACCGAGCCGTGCCAGCCTGGCCGTGGCCGCGCGGCCCAACGGTTCGATGATCTCGATCGTGTAGACCACGCGGGTGAGTTCTGCAAGCACGGCAGCCTGGTAGCCCGAACCGGTGCCAACTTCCAGCACCTGGTCGTCCGCATCCAGCGCCAGCAGATCCGTCATCAGGGCCACGATATACGGCTGGGAGATGGTTTGCCCGTAACCGATGGGCAGGGGGTGGTTCGCGTAGGCCCGGGCGCGTTCGGCCTCGGGAACAAATTCGTGCCGCGGTACCCGGCCCATCACCAGCATCACCGCCGGGTCGAGCTGCTCCCTGCCGATGTGGCGGCGGGTATCAATGACGTCCTGGCGAATGAGCTGGACCATCCCGGCCCGCTGGGTCGCGTAGCGATCGGCATGAGCGTTCGGCGCAAAGCAGAGCACCAACGCTGTGACCAGCGTGACGGCACCGGCAAGCAAGCGGCCAGATGAGACTGGCTGGCAGAAGGTGCTCCGTGACAGGGCCGGGGAAACCGTCAGGTCGGTCATGTGCCCATCCAGATCACGGTCATGCGGTCGATGCCAGCGAAGACCAGCACACAGTAGATGACGGTCAAGGCAGCGACCGTCACTGGGGTCTGCCAGCCCGTTCCGGCCCAGGCGTTGCGTATGATGTTGAACAGTTGCCAGAACAGGTAGCACTCAAGTGCGAACGGCATGAACCCGAGATAACCGAGTAGCGGCATCTCAAACACGTGCCAGAAGTCAACCAGCGGGACCGAGTACACCCACTTGGCATCGGACCAGAAATTCCAGCTTTCCCAGAGGACTCCGCAGAGCAAGCCTGCCAGCATCAGCCGTGCAAGCCGCTGGTAGGCACCGCGCCGAGCCTGCCCGAGGAACGAGGCCTCGCGGTCGTAGTGATAGAGCAGCGGGTCCAGGATGAACACGATACCCACCCACAGCAGTGGAAAACAGTAACGCGGCAGCAGCACGACCAGGACCATCATGACAAAGCCGACAATCACACAGCCATATAGAAGCCGGGGGGAGACCCTGAGTGTCGGACCGCGCAGGCGCCTGATGGCTCCGAAATTTTTCAACAGCAACTCGGTCTCGAGTATCGCAGGGATGACTGTCGCAAACGACAGGGTGTAGGCGGCCCACCGAAGCCAGGTGACCTCAATGATCCCGTAGTACAGCCAGTTTCGCAGATGGAAATTCCAGGCCTCGAAAAACAGCCATACCACGATCGAACAACCGACCATCCAAAAAAACCGGGGACCGTCACCGAAGACCAGCGACTCGCCGGTCTTCAGGCGGTTGATCGCCCCGATCACCGGGATGAAAGTCCACCAGGTGAATAGGTAGAAAAAGGTATGGAATGGTTCGACGCTGGCGAGCATGAGCGCGAAAAAGGTCGCGTGGGCGGCAACACCCAGGGCAAGGATAATTTTTTCTCGGATCATGAGTCTGCGTCTGAGTCAGTGTGAGGCTTGCTCGTTTTTTCGGTCAAGCGCCCACAGACTTCACGGAGAATATTTTACCGCGGGCCGGAAATATCTCGGTTCCCCTCAATATTTCATGAGAACACAAATGAGCGATCAAGCTCGCAACGAGTGGCTTGCGCTGACCAGCCCCATTGACTGGTCCAGTTTGAAGGGGGAACGTCACTATACTGGTGGACCAATTCAAAGGGGGAGAATCAGAGCCCAGGTTGAGAGTGCGCTCTAGTTGTCACGCCTGGTCAACGGGGCTTTCGAGAGCAGTTGTCGTCAATAGAACATTTCCTTGTGACCCAAAAACTTTGACAGTGCCACCTTCCGCACAATCATCACCTTCTGCTATCCACAGAGTATCCCCCACGCTAATTCTTCCCTTCCCATTTTCTATGGCTTCGATTACTACAAAGGTTTTCCCGATATAGGCTTCTGCCCGCTCATGCAGGATCGGTCGCGCCGATTGGCCTCTACCTTTCCTGAGCCAGTACCCGAGAGCAACAGTTGGAATGCTAATAACCGCAAATGCAATTAATTCAATTGAAAGTGTCAACGTGAATACCAAATCCAGGATACCTACTACCAGCGCGGCTAAAGCAAACCAAATAAGGAAGGTGCCGGGTAGAAGAATTTCCAGAATAGCCAGAACGACGCCAACAGCTATCCAAGTCCAAGGACCAAGTAGTGCATAGAGTTCACTAGCATTCATAACAATGCCTCGTCACCCAGTTTTGTTAAAAGCACTTTTCGCTATTTCAGCCACCCCAGCCAGTGAGCCAATTACGCTTGCGGCTTCAAGGGGCATGAGGACAACTTTTTCGTTATCAGCAGATGCAATTTCCTTAAGAGCCTGTATATAGTCCTTTGCTACAAAGTAATTAATAGCCTGAATGTCGCCGTTAGCAATCGCACGGCTTACCGATTCCGTCGCTTTTGCTTCGGCCTCCGCAAGACGCTCCCGCGCCTCTGCATTTCGAAAAGCAGCCTCCTTCGCTCCCTCAGCCTTGAGAATTTCTCCCTGCTTTAATCCTTCTGCTTCTAAAATCTCAGCTTGACGCTTCCCTTCGGACTCTAATATTAAGGCGCGCTTTTCTCGTTCTGCTTTCATCTGCCGGGCCATCGAGTCAACTAGATCCTTTGGTGGATCAATATCTTTTATCTCGCAACGCGTAACTTTAACGCCCCAAGGGGTGGTAGCTTCATCGATTACATGCAACAGCTGATTATTGATCACTTCGCGCTGCGAAAGAAGTTCATCGAGATCCATACTACCCATAACGGTTCTAATGTTCGTCATGGCTAGATTGATCGTTGCTCGAATTAAATCAGTGACTGCATAGGCCGCTTTCTCAGCAACAAGCACCTGATAGAACAAAATTGCATCAACCGCAACGCGTGCATTGTCTTTCGTAATTACTTCCTGAGTTGGTATATCCAGAACGCTCTCCATCATGTTGACTTTCTCGCCAACCTTTTCGATGAATGGCACAAGAATATTAAGCCCGGGATTTAATGTTCCCGAATATCGCCCAAATCTAGTTTTCGTATAATTGAAGCCTTGGGGTACGAATTTGACTGTCGACGTAATGACAAATATCACCAGAACCACAATAACAATAGGTAAAATCAGATCAGCGTACACGTTAATACTCCTCTTTTGATGTTTGGTGAGTGCGAAACATAACGTAGGACGTTGAACATCGCCACTATTTGTACGGCGGAGCCATATTCCGACACTAGAACGTCTGTATTTCTTGTGTTTACAGGGTTCTCAGACGGTGCCTAGTATTCATACATCCACGCGCTCTTACCGCTGGCTGCACGGCCCACCAATAAATCAACGACTTAGCGTCGTATAAAAAATGTGGTTTTCCTATAACTACCGGATTGTCCTATCACTCCGGTATCTAGCTCTTTCTGAGCAACTAAAAATCCAAAACGCAAGTGGCAACAGTAGCGTAGGGAACTGAAGACTACGTACCATATCGTAGCTAAAATATGATCAGATCAATCGGCAATTAAATTTGTTTTTTCAGTGGCGTGGAGGCTAACGTGAGCGCGAGCAATTTGGTTAATCTGAAAGCCTACCCGATCCAGGATATCGAAACACCAGCTGCCCAGGCGCTTGTCGCAAGGTGTCGACAGGACCTTGATGAAAGCGCATTGTCCAGGTTAGATGCTTTCATTCGGCCCGATGCAATTGTGGCTATGACTAATGAGATAGACAGTCTCGTGAATTGTGCTTACCGTGCAGAACATCAGCGAACACCCTACTCTTGGCGGTACAACTTGGACTTTCCAGATGGGCATCCCCGCCGCGCCTTGCACATGAACCGCTATGGATATCTGTTGTACAACCAACTCGAAAACAAATCGCTGATCAGTCAACTCTACGAATGGAAACCATTGACTGAATTTGTACGTCAAATCCTAAGTTTCGAAACACTATATCGTACTGCTGATCCTTATCTCTCTATAGTAATCAATATAATGAAGAGTGGAGATGAATTAGCCTGGCATTTTGATACCAACGATGGTGTAGTTTCCTTGATGTTGCAAACGGCTGACGACGGTGGAGAATTCGAGTACGCACCCTATATACGAAATGAACTTGACGAGAATTATGGTGGAATTAATGAATTGTTTGAGGGGCGTGCTCAAGTTGCAGATCGACCTAAAATTTATCCCGGAACCTTCGTATTATTTAAAGGCAGACGCTCTTGTCATAGAGTGACGCCGATAGGCCGAAGTAGGCAACCGCGACTGAATATCCTTTACAGCTACGATGAGCAACCCAACATGGTCTTTTCAGACGCGAGCCAACTAGAAAAAACCCAGCCCACATCAGGAGCAAATGTTGGATTGAAGGCTCCTACCTAGGTAGGTTCCAGATCGGGACGACTTACAGACTGCATCCGAAAGGTTAGGTTATGCGTCTACAGATACAACGAGTAAGCACTATCGCTCTAACGTTAAGAGAGTGATGCCGTTGAGTTCCTATAAAAAATAACAAAATAAGGGTATAAAACACATGACAGACATCTTCTCCACACGACGTATCCCCGATTCGTGCTTCGGCTCGATAATTGAATTCAACCAGCCCAATCTCGAACTCGCACTTAAGTCGCTTGAAACAAAACCAGACTCACTACTCTCGGCACTAATCGCAGCAAAAGGTTTGTTGGTTTTACCCAAGGTTGGGGCTATTACGGAACAGCCCGAGTTACTGCTGCGACTAAGTCGCTTGTTTGGTACAGAAGTCGAAAACTATCACCACACATTGAGTACTCGAAATCTGGTTCACCCGACTGTGCCTCAGATTCTAGTGCTTGCCAACCAGCCGCCCAGCAACCGACAACCACCAAAGCGCCCCGAGCCAGCCTTGACTATGAACGGCGAGTTGCCGGTACAGTTTCCACATCGAAGTGGCTGGCATACTGACCAGAGTTTTCGACGCCCACCACCTGATGTCTCACTATTCTATGCAGTCACTCCCTCACCTAAGGGCACCGGTCAAACACTCTATGCGAGTGGCACTGCTGCTTATAAAGCATTGCCCAACGACCTCAAGACACAAATAAGCAATCTGTGCGGCATACATGCTCTACCGTGGACCGGTCGATCCGAGACAGCTGTTAGAAGTGGTGATCCACCCGTCGAGTTGCTCGCGCATCAGAGACCGCAGCACCAACCCGTGGTACGCGATCACCCGGTTACCGGCGAGCCATCATTATTCCTCTGCGAAGACGGGCAGATGGATTGGGTCGACGGACCAATCGCAGGCATGGAGCCAGGCCCGGATGGTGAAGGGGCTGCCTTACTCTATAAACTGATGAGTCATTTCACTAAACGTAGATTCGTCTACGTGCATGATTGGGATAGAGGTGATCTGGTCATCAACGATAATCGCAACGTAATTCATTCAGCTACCTGGTTCGACACGAAATACGAGATTCGCGACATGTGGCGAACAACAGTCATGGGCAATCCGGGCAGAGAGTACGAAGGTGAAGCACCAAGCTGGATACCCGCGCCGGGCATGGAACCAACCCAGGGTCTGGCTGACCAGACTAATGCGAGTGGAAAGTGAGGTCATGACTTTCTCGACTTAAAACCTCTACCACCGAATAGTGCTTGCCCGACTCACGTCATTAACGTACATATGAATGATGTGACGAGTAGCCTATTCACTGTGACTCCAATTGATCGGATTCGTCATCAGTCAATTTTCATGGATTATTTTTACTATCGCAGTATATCTTCTGTTTATGTTAGTTCTCCCATAGGCGGGACTTTTCCATGACGTGGATCGATTGGTACCTTTTCAGCTAGGCCGCTCTCTGCTTCGAATAGTGCACCGGCGGCTAATAAGGCAGCCTCGCCTCGTGGCCGACCGATGAGTTGCAGACCGATTGGACGACCATACTGGTCAAAACCACAGGGCAGCGAAAGGGCGGGGGATGCGCTGATGGTTACCGCCGCGGTCAAAGTGGAGGCTGCCATATAGTGCTCCAGTTTGATACCGTCTATAGCCTCGGGATAACGTAGTTCGACATCAAAAGCCGGTGTGTTGGCGCCTGGAGTTACGATTAGATCGTACTGCGAAAACAAGTCGTTAAATTGCGTATATAACGCAGCACGGGCTCGTTCTGCCTTCGCCAGAGTAGGGATAGACTGCTCTAAACCTAGTTCGGTATTCCAAATAATATCCGGCTTTATTTGATCGCGATAGCGTTCCAGTTGTAATTCTCTATCAATGACGAATTCTTGCGAACGCAAGGCCAAAAACGTATCTTCCAGATCTTCCAAATCAATAGTAATTTCCTCTACCTTCGAACCTACGTTTTTAAAATGTCGCATGCTGTCACGACATATATTTTCAGTCTCTTGATCTACAGGTGAGCCTCCAATGGTTGCTGCAAAGGCTACCCTGTGAGGCCGCTGTGGTGCTGCCACAGCGCTACTGAACGATAAACGGGGCGCATCAAAGGTCATGGGATCCAGGTGGCAATATCCGGCCATGGTGTCCAAAAATAGTGCAACATCGGGGACATTACGTGCCATAGGCCCCTGTACCGACAAAGGCGAGAATAGTGTATCTACCGTACCTCTGGTAACCCTGCCCGGTGATGGGCGTAGGCCAACTACAGAACAATAGGTGGCCGGGCGCCTAAGGCTGCCACCATGATCGCTTCCTTGCGCCAACCACACTTCACCTGATGCTAGCGCGGCTGCCCCTCCGCCGGTAGAACCTGCAGGGGTCAGGGATGAATTCCACGGGTTGCGAGTCTTTCCGAACACCTCGTTAAAGGTAGAGCCGCCAGCGCCAAATTCTGGCGTGTTCGATTTGCCTAGGACGATTCCTCCCATATGTTCAATCCGTTCCACCAAAGGATGTGATCTTTCGGGGACATGATTTGCGAAAATTGGAGAACCATAGGTTGTGCGTACGCCTGCAACATCCACAAGATCCTTGATTGCAATGGGGAGACCGGCTAGCCAGCCAGCTTTGTGCTGTGCCTCACCACCAATTCCCGTCATCAGACGCTTGGCATCCGCCCGGGCGCGATCCAAGCATAGAGTAGGTAGGGCATTGATGGATGGTTCCACTTCGGCAATCCGAGCCTCAGCCGCGTCAATTAGATCCAACGGGGATAATTCCCCTGATTTCAAACGCTGGACTGCTTCACAAGCAGTTAAACGAAAGAGATCTTCCCTCAATTCGTTCCATTCCTCCCATCAAAACATATCGGACTCTACTACACCCCGACCAGCCCTACCGCTTGTGATAGAAGATAAATGGGAATATCTGTTCTACACTTACGGGAGCAATTGTTGAGTACTTAAGATGGTCTCGATCTTTCGTAAGCGATTATCTCGGGGTCGACCGGCGTATGCGGTAATTTCCTGCAGGTATATAAGTAAGCGTCTGGTTTAAACCAACTGGCATCATCGATGATTCCCACTCTTATTCCTCGCCGTTCCGGAAAGTGGGTGTTCAACGAAAACATCTGTGATCCACACGTTGGGCAAAACTCTTTGGTCATAGTGCTGCCCCGGTCACTCTTATGCTGATAGGAATGTGTCTGACCACTGATAGTTATGGTTTCTGCCAGAACAAAAACGAACGAACCATAGAGACTGCCACTCGAGCGGCGACAATCATCACAATGACAAGAGCCTTGGAATATAGGTTCAGCACTGCATTCAAAACTGACCGAGCCACACAAACAAATGACCGGTGATATTTAGCGTCATAACGGCCTCCTGTTCCCTTCCCGAGTTACGCTGTAATTCCGCCATCCACGGGAAACGCGGCGCCAGTGACGAAGGACGCCTCGTCCGACAGCAGGAACAACGCTGCGTTAGCGATTTCCTCGGGCCTGCCGGGCCGGCCCATCGGGGTCATGCCGCCCCGGGTGCGCACGAGCTCTTCCTTGTCCATGCCCTGAGTGCTCTGCTGATCTGGGCGTGCGACGAAGACCCGCAGCATTGGCGTGTCGATCGGACCTGGACAGACCGCGTTGATCCGGATGTTTTCCTGGGCATAACGCTTGGCCATGGCCTTTACGAAGCCGACGACGCCGAACTTGGCCATGGAATAGACTGGGCTAAACATCGAGCCGGTAAGGCCCGAGGATGAGGCGGTGAACAACAGGCTACCGCCGCCGCGTGCCCGCAGCTCTGGCAAAGCCGTCTCTGTAGTGATGAACACAGTGCGCAGATTGAGATCGACTGCCTGGTCCCAGTCCTTCATGTCAAGATCCTCGACCGCCGCCGGACCAGGATGACCAACATGGTTCCAGACGAAATCCAGTCCGTAGAAATGGTTGACAGTATTGCGGACGATCCGGCGTGAGTCTTCGTCCTTTGAAAGATCCGCGGTGATCCCCAGCGCCTTGCCACCGGCAGCTTCGATCTCCGCGACCACCGCTGCCACCGCGTCGGCGTCAATATCCACAACGCCGACCGATGCGCCTTCCTTGGCGAAGCGAATGGCGCCGGCCCGTCCCATGCCCGACCCCGCCGCCGTAACTAACCCGATCTTGCCTTCCATTCGCATGACGTTCTCCCAATTAAGTTTGTTGATTTTGTTAGTTAGCCCGCTAACCGGTCAACGCACATCCGAAAAAGGCTAATTTACAGCGCATTCTTACATCCAAACCCACCGCGCAGGGTTATTGTATTACCGCCCCCACGCACGCTTTTCAGACACCGAAATCCACCTTTGTACGTCCTATATTAGAGTTCTCTTATTCCCAACAGATCAGTGATGGCACTCAGGTTTGGTGTTTTCGAGTGTTGGATAATCGCCACATAACGTGTCCCATACCATTCTCTGGGGAAACCCAACGCGTCCTGCCCACTCTCAGCGATAATCCTTTGTCGGGACAACCATCCGGACTTAGTCCCCCCCATTTTTGTTGACAAACAACGAGAAACACTTGAATAATCTGACCACTAGGTAGAATTAATAGAGCCAATTTTCAATTGGCTTAAATGAAGATTTGTACTGAATTCGTCGAATTAAAAGCTAACGTTTACAAGGAGGATATTCATGGCTATAACTAATTCTCGCTCCAATAAGTTTTTGTCCAGTTTGGGGGTGGCCGCCGTACTACTGCTCACACAGCTTTTGTTCACTACCAACACTGCCCTTGCAAAGGAGAAAGTCACTATAGCGATTATTTCGTTTTCTCCATATGCGCCCTGGTACATTGTCAAAGAAAAGGATTTGGCAAAGAATATTGAGATCGACGTTCAGATCATCGACGACATCTCAGCAAAGAATGCGGGGTTAACCACAGGCTCTCTTCAATGCATGTTGAATACACTTGACACCGTAGTCGTGGCACGATCAGCTGGTCTTCCAATTAAACATATTGCCATACCCGCGATGTCCTATGGTCTTGACGAGATGGTTGTGACAAAAGAAATTTCCAGCATAGATGACTTTCCAGGAAAAACTTTTGGTGCCGACTACGGGTTCCTCAATCATATGTGGATGCTCCTGAATCTAAAAAGAGCGGGGATTGGATTTGACGAGTTGACTCACTCAATTATGATGCCCTGGGACAGTGCGGCTGCATTCGTTAGCGGCGGGTTAGATATCGACGTTAACTACATTCCTTTTTCAAAGCAGTCCCTGGAACTGCCCGGATCTCATGTACTGAAAACCAGTCTGTCGGACCGTACATGGGAAAGAGGGCTGATATCTGAGTCTATGGCATGCAATGAAGATTGGCTGGCGTCAAAGCCTGAGGTTGCTAAAGAGGTGCTTAGAGCCTGGTTTGAAGCCGTCAACTGGTGGAAAGCAAACCCAGAGGAAGGAAATGCGATCATAGCCAAAGCTCTTGACTGGCCAATTTCCGATGTGCAGCTGACCCAGTATGGCGCAGTCATGTTAAATCTTGATCAGAATCTCGGTGCCTTTGGTATTGGTGCTGGAAAACCTGTATGTGCTAGTCTTCCTGATGGCGCTGAAGTTCGCGAAATCCCCGCTGACTCGAGCGGCTGGGGTCAGGAATTATTTGGAGGTGCACCCGACTGTGTAGCGGGCTACGTCTACCCAACTTGGGATGTGTTCGGCAATATTTATAAAGAAGCTGGCGTAATAGATACCGCGGCTTCGACTGATATTGGAATCGACACCAGCATCCTTAAGGCACTTGATAGTGCGGGTTATACAGACACCTATAGTTCCAATCAATGGATTGGTCGCCTGGGCGAATAACACTCGTATCTGATTATTTGTTGTTTCAGACAGCAGGCTCCGGAGAATTACGCTCCGGAGTCCCTGCTGTCTTTTACAGCGGTTACTATGGAGTGTAGCGATTTCAACAATCGCTGAACTTTTCCTTCAGGAAATATTTGATCAAGTCTGAAAAATTAGCCAAAAAGATTTGTTAAGGCAATTTACCTATTAAACGGGAGTTGATTGTGTCAAATTCAAGTAAGGATGAATTTCGTGGTACAAGAAATCTCAGGCATTTGCAGCGAATTTCTCAGACAAAACAGGAAGAAGAGATTCAGCGCAATCTTGAACTTGGACTGGAAGCTGCTGAGTCAATTAATGATCGGAGTATCTCACTGTTTAGCCGCGGTCATCAGCCGGCGTTTGCAGGCATTAACACGTTTATGAAGGAACCCTACTGCGAAGACATCCGGCAAGTTGGGAACTTTGAGGCAGCATTTGTAGGAATACCATTTGACACAGGAACCACCTATCGACCCGGGACACGATTTGGCCCCCAGGCGGTGAGACGAATTTCAGCAGTCTACGATGGTTATTCCGTCGATGGGGGCATTGACCTGCCCGAAGAGCTTGATCTTTGTGATGCGGGAGACGTTTTTGTGATCCCTGGCAATATCGAAAAAACCTTCGACCAAGTTAGCAAAGCTGTATCCCATGTCTATACCTCTGGGGCTTTTCCTATACTCTGCGGCGGCGATCACAGTCTTGGTTATCCAAATGTTAGGGGGATTGCACCTCACATAGACGGTAACGTCGGCATCATACATATCGACCGGCATATAGATATGCAGGACATGGATATGGATGAACGGATGCATACGACGCCGTGGTTTTGGACAACGAATCATCATGAAAGTGTGGACCTTAGCTCATCTCATCATAACCACAGTCATATGCACGACGTTGGGCTTTCGAACTGTCCGCCAAAAAATCTAGTCCAGATGGGCATTGGAGGGTGGTATGGGTCCCGACCCGGTTCCAAGGTCGCTCATGAACGAGGCAGCAGCGTCCTGACGATGACCGATATAGAGCAGCTCGGCGCCAAAGGGGCTGCAGAAAGAGCTCTCGAGATCGCCTGGAAGAATGCAAAAGCTGTCTACCTGTCATTCGACATTGATTCCATAGACCCCGGCTTTGCACCCGGTACTGGTACACCGGAACCCGGTGGCCTGTATCCCCGAGAAGCATTGGAAATGGTACGACTGATCGCGCGTGAGGGCCTTTGTGGTATGGAAGTCGTTGAGGTCTCACCACCCTATGACGTAAATGACAACACTGCCCAACTTGCTTGCCGATTGATTCTCGATGTCCTCGGGACTATGGTCGTTGAGGGAAAACTGGGTCACCGAGACCGTGCGATGAAAGACCGTTGATGGAGACGTGCCGATGACAACCTTCATTTCCCTTCGGTCGAGCGCCGACGAAATGCGACTCTTATCTGGAGTATCAGGAATCTTTGTGTAAGGCCGTAATAATATTTTCCGGTGTCATAGGCATATCGACCCACATGCCGATGGCGTTATAAACCGCTTGTGCAATCGCAGGACCTGCTGCTGCTGCCGGCGCTTCACCAGCGCCGCGCGCACCAAACGGCCCAACGGGATCATAAGAATCGCCGTAAATGACTTCTCCATTCACCGGAAAATCCGCAGCACGGAGTAACTTGTAATCCAACAGATTGGCATTTTTGATCCGCCCAGTTTCTTCATCGAATACAAGACTTTCATAGATGGCAAAGCCTGCACCACAAATGGCGCCACCGATCATCTGATTTTTCATGACCTGAGGATTCATAATAGTCCCACTGTCTTGAGTGGCTAACCAGTCCAGTAGTTTGATCTCTCCGGTTTCTATATCGACTTCGAGATCGACAAAGTGGGCAGCAAAATGTCTCGCAAATGCACTGGATGGAGGCATCGGATATGTGGGTCTGCCAGTGATCGAGGAAGCCTGACCGAGCGCGTCTGCACTGCGAAAATGATTCAGAACGTCCTCGATCGAAATTTGTGGATCTTTCTTGTTGTTGTCCTTAAAAAGGATCATCCCATCTTTAACATCCAGTTCGCCGGGGTCGGAGCCAAAAAATTCACGAGCAGCAATTTCCAATAATTGCCTTTTTGCGTCCTTGCTCGCAGCCTGCGTTGCCCAACCAACTCTAAACATGGTGTTGCTAGCAAGCGATCCGTGACTCCATGGACATGAATCCGTGTCTCCAGTTTCGATCTCCACTTTATCAAAAGGAATTCCTAACTCTTCGGCGGCAACCTGCGCTTGTGTGGTCTCGCTACCTTGACCTTGCCGGCCAACTGCACAATAGACTTTTGCACTGCCGTCAGGGTTGATCCGGACGACTGCAGATACATTGCCCTCGAACTCAACACCACAAACGTGGGCGCCAGTTCCAACACCAACTGCGCGTCGCTTTGGTCCCTCTATGGAATATGGTTTCCCCCAACCATGCCATCTCCCCTCCCAGTTAAACGCTTGGGCGCCTTTGATTAGGATATCTTCTGTCGATCCACTCGAGAGATGAAACAGTTTTGGCCAGTCTTTTCTTTGCTCTTCCGGGATGCCGTCAAGATATTCGTCGATACTGCCTTTCAAATATCCTCTACTATGTTGCATCCTAAGCTCTTCCCCAGGCTTTATTTGGTTCTTGAGGCGAAACTCAACGGGATCCATATTTACCTGTATCGCACACATGTCAGCAAGGCGTTCGACACATGAACCTAGAGTAACGTCGCCAACGGCCCTCATACAACCAGCTGTAAGAAGGTTTGTATTGACACCGTGTATGGCGTAGTGCCCATGGTGCGCCCGGCCCCAGTTATCAACACAAAAGAATCCAACATCATCTTTGAAGCCGTATCCGCCGTTATCGATAATATGGTCGAAATCGGCTAAGGTGAGAGTGCCATCTTTTTTGCATCCCATGCGACCTCGAGAAATTTCCAAATGCCGCCGTTTGACAGTCGCCATGCACTCTTCATTGGTTAATTCGATCTTGACAGGTTTGCGTACTTTCTTCGCGAGCAGCACCGTAATCATCATGAAGTTCGCACTCCACCAGTTACCAAAAGAACTACCTGAGGGAAGTGCGTAAACACGAATCTTGCTCAACGGGATACCGAACGCTTCGTGGATTCCGTCTCGCAACTCAGAAGGAGTCTGTGAGGCTGTCCACATCGTGACCCGATCGTCGTTCCATTCGGCAATACACGCGTTTCGTCCTAGGGGCGCCATTTGTTGACTGGCAAACTTGATCTCACAGTTGAGCACAAAATCCGCTTCTTGTTCACCTTTGGCCACATCACCCCACTCGACGATATAAGGATCACGAACATTTCCCTCTTCTCGTATTTGAGGGGCATCCGGTTTCATCGCCTCTTCGGGATCAAATACGGAAGGTAATATTTCGTATTCAACTTCAATGAGTCCAAGTGCAGTTTCTGCTATCTCTTCGCTGGTTGCCGCTACAGCAGCCATGTCATCACCGAAAAAGCGTACGATTCCGTCTAACACTTTTCCGCGGTAGTTAAACCACGCGTTCTCCCAGTTTAGGTTGGGGGCATCGTTGTGGGTAACAACGCCAAGCACGCCTGGTAGCGCCTCGGCCTTACTGGTATTGATGTGTGTGATCCGGGCGTGTGCATGGGGACTTCTGAGTATCTTGCCGTGCACCATACCTTGCACTTTCACATCCACTGCAAACTTTAGTGTTCCAGTCACCTTCTCCCTGGCATCTTTGACTGGAACGCCTTTCCCAGCAATGGTAAAACTAGACGGATCTTTATAGCCAGTCTGTAGGGTTAAATTCTTCACGCTCCTGCCTCTTTATGAAATAGAGCGAAGTGGTTAATTCGCACGTTTTTGCTCTCTCAATTTTTTCGCGGCGCTAACTACAGACTTCACGATATAAGGATATGCGCCACATCGGCATATGTTACCGCTGATACCTATTGCTGCTTCCTCTTCAGTTGGATCTGGATTTTCATCCAGGAATGCTTTTGTTGCCATAATAAACCCTGGCGTGCAAAACGCACATTGGAATCCTTGCTCCTCGATATAAGCCTGTTGTATGGGGTGTAAATTATCAACCGTACCTAATCCTTCGATTGTAAGAACTTCTTTTCCCTCGGCCTGCATACCCAACACAAGACAAGCGGTTACTGGTTTACCGTCCATAATTACGGTGCATGATCCGCACTCGCCTTCATTGCAGGATACACGTACCCCATACAGATCCAATTGATCCCTTAACACGTCAGCAAGACTTTCGTGTGGCTTTATCTCAACCTCGAATACTCCGCCGTTTACAGTAAGTGTGGTCATAGCTGTTTCCGACTCAACTTCTTGAGCGACTCTTCGACAGCGCGACGCGTCAATACATTACACATATCTCTACGGTACTCTTTGCCTGCACGAACATCAGAGATTGGCGAAGCATCAGAGGCGGCCAACTGCCCCACCTCTTCTAGTAGGTCGTCATTGATGTCTGAAAGTATAGAGCCGATCAACTTTTGTTCGGCAACTCTCGATCGGATCGGCGTGGGAGCAACAGACCCGAGAGATATTCTAGCATCCGCGACCACCCCATTATTAGAAGAAATTGATACCGCAGAACTTATCAAAGCGATGTCGACAAAAGTCCGTGCTACCCGCTTATAACAAGCCTCCTTTGGGTACTCCGGGACAGGCACTTTGATCTCGATTAGCAACTCCTCATCGTTCAGGATTGTTTCGTTTACGCCCTGGAAGAAATGTTCCATTAACACTGTACGACTTCCGCCGCTACCCATGATAGTCACCTCGGAGTCGAGCGCCACGAACAATGGTGACAAATCGGCACCGGGAGAAGCATTACACATATTTCCACCAACGGTGCTGATGGTCCGGGTTTGTTTGGTACACATTAGGCGCGCTGTATACCCGATCACCTCCATTAATTGGTTCATCTTTGCAGCATGATCGAGATCATCCAGAGAAGCCATCGCTCCGATTCGCACACCATCTTGTTCGTTTTCTATATAGTTAAATTTCGGCACATAAGTCAGATCTATGCAGTAGTCGATATCGACTTCCCCGGCACGCCATTGCAGCATTAAATCTGTACCACCAGCCCAATACTTAGCTCGGTTTTTGTGTTGCGCTTTAAGCGCTATGGCTTCTTCGAAAGTACTGGGTCTTAGGTACTCAAAGGGTTTTTTCATCGTTTGATCCAGTAAAACGGTTAAACGATTTGAAGTTGAACATTACTAGTGAATCGTGGTGGAATTTTGTCTAGATTCTATTGTAGCAGTCTATTTATTGTTGGTGAATTGATGACTCTAGTTGAACGTCGCCACCATTTTATGCTCCAGTAGCCTGGACAGGTGGGCGAGAACTGCTACGAACAACCACTTCAAGACATTGGAACCCCAATAATGTCACTTTTATTGGTACCCAGTGTAGTAGCCATCGTGTGCAGAGTGCGCAGAACACGGATCGCTCGATTCCTCTTAATCGTCGATCAACGGTTCGCGTAACATCCGATTGGTGAGACTACGTCTTCTTAGGGTTAGGCGATAAATCAGCCACCAGTGGTACAGGTGTTAGCGAGTGTAATTGACGTGTCTTGTCGGGTAAACACCAACAAATCCTAGTTAACATTTCTTGCTCACATCAAATTAATTTGATATACCGTTGCTTGATCGTGACCAGATCGGGAGGGCTGGATGCCTAATAGCGAAGAAAAGATCGATAAGCAAAACGATCTTACCAATTTAACTGGAACCCTACGCCAGCGGAAAAGTTCATTTTTTGAACTGCGCGGGAATGTATCCCGCCGAGCTACTTTGGTACTCGGAATTTTGGGCGGTTTAGCCTTTTTTGGGATCTGGGAATTGGGCCATTTCCTTACCGCCGACGCGAGCAAGCGTTTCTTGCCATCCCCCCAAAAGGTAGTGTCCACGTTCTGGTATTTGTTGACGGAAAAGGGATACATCTACGATATTGTCAAGAGTTGTTATCGAATATACGGTAGCTTTTTTCTGGTCTGCGTCGTGGCGGTACCGCTAGGAATTTTGATGGGATGTTTTGCCAAGTTTCGCGCGTTGATCAATCCTACGATATCCGCTTCTCGATATCTCCCCGCGGCATCATTTATC
Organism: Gammaproteobacteria bacterium; assembly: GCA_022450155.1. Taxonomy (NCBI): domain Bacteria; kingdom Pseudomonadati; phylum Pseudomonadota; class Gammaproteobacteria; species Gammaproteobacteria bacterium. The sequence continues at coordinate 110,714 of JAKUQR010000002.1, forward strand.
CCGTTACTGCTCGTTTGGTTTGGTCCAACTGATACGCAGAAAATGGCCTTATTGTTTTTAGGGGTTATCTTCTTTCTTATTGCGTTGATACTGGACAATACCAAGGCCGTCCAGATTGAATTGGTGGAGGCGGCATTGACAATGGGCGCTGGTCGTCGTCGGGTTGTTTTAGGTGTTGTCGTGCCTGCGGTTGCACCAGCGATCATAGATTCCATGCGAAACATGATCGCCGTTGGATGGACTTATTTAGTAATAGCGGAAATCGTAGCGGCGACTGACGGTATTGGCGCGGTCATGATGCGTGCGGGCAGATTTCTAAAAGTAGATATCATTATGGCTGGCATTCTCACCATTGGTATTCTTGGAGTACTGACAGACTTGGCCTTCAGATTGCTTGCGCACTACGCGTTCCCATGGAATCGTGAACGTCGGAGTTAACAAACGTTTTCACCATGCCTAATATGGTTCACAATCACCAAATTGATGACAACGCCAATGCGGTCGTAATCCGTGTAAGTAATGTAACCCAACAGTATCTAAGCGGAAGTTTTACAGCTGTTGACAACATTTCACTAGAACTACGAAAAAACGAAATAGTGACTTTTATTGGACCATCGGGCTGTGGAAAAACGACGGTACTTCGAATGATTGCTGGGCTCGAATACCCAACTCAAGGAGAACTCTTTGCCTACGAGCAACCAATAGTTGGACCAGGACCAGATCGAGGAATGATATTTCAAGCCTATACGTCATTCCCATGGTTAACTACACGCCAGAACATCGAATATGGCATGAAAATAATGGGCGTAACGAGAGATGACAGACAGACCAGGACACAAGAATTTCTTGAGCTAGTACATCTTGAGAAATTTGCGGAGTCATACCCCGCTAGTCTGTCTGGTGGCATGAAGCAACGTGTTGCCATCGCTAGAACGCTGGCACAAAACCCCCAAGTTCTCCTTATGGACGAACCGTTTGGCGCACTTGACGCCCAGGTGCGTTGGGAAATGCAAGAAATGATGATTGACATTATCGGCCGGGAAAAAACAACGGTGATAACAGTCACTCACGATATTCAGGAGGCCATTTTCCTTGCTGATCGAATAATTTTCTTCACACGTAATCCGGGTCGGATCAAAGCAGATATTCCAGTGGCTTTCAAGGGGGGAAAACGAATTCCCAGGAAAGAAGATATGTTGGCTCTGCCAGGTTATGTTGATCTGGAGATGCAATTATTTGCGATGATGCGAGAGGAAATACAGTAAATGACGTAAACGAGCCTGGGTTCGTTCAACCACGGAAAGTGCCGACCTTACCTACGTTGGAATTCGAGGACATGCTTAGATTGATGACACTTGCTGCAGTCTAAGTGACAATAGTTTAAAAGATAAATGTCGGATTTAGGATGATGTGAATTCTGTGACCAGACTTGCAATCGTCTCAGCTATTCAGTCCAACCACGTAATTCAATTGTTTGCCAATCAGTTTGAGTCTTTCTGGGGCTACTTTCTCCGCGTTCAGAGTGACGTAACTCCTGGCAATCAAACAAAGAATACGACGTAAGCCACAGCGAGCAGAATCTGCACCCCAGACTGCTTGGTAGCAGGGATTTCTGGGTCTACCGGGCGATGCTCTAGACAATTCATTTTTTTCTACCAATCGAATCTCGTCATAGTGGGAAACAAACTGGCCTTCCTGGCCGACTTATGAAGTCTTGTTAGGTGGAGTTAACCACCAGGGCCGGACACGAATTTGTCCGCAAAGGAGCGATCGTAGTCACCACTTCTCAATGCGCGCAATCGCTCTTTCCAGCTCTCCAAGAAATGTGATTTGTTGCCTTTGGCTTCCAGGCGCTTGATGCGGAACTCCAGCGCCCCATGGAGTCGTCAATTGGCTTTTGCATGGATGGCGCTTTCCTCGGCAAATGGTAACCAACAAGCTAGACAATTGTTTGAAGCAATGAGGCGCTCTATGAGCACGAGCGATATTAATCGAGCATTACCCGTCTAGCGTCAAATCAGAAAGTTGTACGGGCAATGAATTTTGTCCTTACCCCTTACCCAAAGACGATTTCCGTTTAGTACCCTGTATCCAACTATTCTGCAAAATTTCCGAGCCACTCCCCACTACTAGAGACACTCCCCCTCGTTTTAAGGGGGTGGGGGTGCCGCATCCATCACGAGTGCTATCCGTGAACAAACAAAGACAATCAACAAGGTTATTAAGCATCTTCATGGAATTCCACACAGTACTGTTCGAATTGAAGAAAGACTGCCGCGCTCTTAACGCTTCTAGATAGGCGCGGCTATACTGTGCTGGCACCGAGTCCAAAACTGAATGCTCAATGCACTCACAATGAAATAGGGAGAAAGCATGATTTACAAAGTAGTTGTTTCCCAGTTCACCAAAATGCTGGGAAATCTTCTGGCCATCCTGGATGAGACCGCAAAGTATGCGGACGAGAAGAAGTTCGATGTCGAAGATCTCCTGCAATTCCGCCTGGCACCAGACCAGTTCAACCTGATGCGTCAGTTGCAGATCGCCTGTGATACGGCAAAGTTCGGTGCCGCCCGCCTGACGGATACCGAAAAGAGCGCTCCGGAACATGTCGATTCCGAGAAGACTTTGAGCGAGATTAAGGCGCGCATCGAAAGCGTTATCTCATATCTGGGTGGCTTCTCACCCGAGGACTTTGCAGACTCTGTAGAGCAGCGGATCACCCAGCCTCGCTGGAAAGGAAAGTCGCTTTCGGGTCAGGAATACCTGATCCAGCATCTAGCCCCGAACTTCTACTTCCACATAACAACGGCCTACGCGATCCTGCGTCACAACGGCGTCAACATCGGCAAGAAGATCTACCTGGGGGCCTTGCCCTATCGCGAGGCAACGTGACGGGGTCGATTGCCCTACTTCTTCTTTAGCCGCCTCTCATATCCTCGGCGATCTCCGATGTGTCGTGGCCGTCCCGGTTTAGCAGACTTCTGAGATGCTCCCGTGTGGATTCGATGTCGTCCTGAATCACTTCGTGATCAGCCATTACCTTGCGCAGTGAAATCTGGTAGGCGACCCCTTGTTGGTGAGGTCGGAGTAGATGCGCTCCGCAATCTCCTGGGTATCGGGCCTGACGTAATCGGTGAAACTGGTGGCTATGGGTGGGATCGAACAAATCTGTAAGAGATTGAAATAGTGAATGTAATCTTACGACGGCCATATTGTTACCGTCAAAGCTACCGTCTGAAGTGCGGGATTTAGTTGGTCGGGGTTGGACCAGAGCACATTAGAAGAGATGATCTAGGTCAAATAGCGTGAGGATTGCCCACCGATCCCGCGTGTATGTGACTGAATGAGACTCAGATGGACTGGAGAGAACTCTTGTCGGTCACATTCTGGTTACACTGTTTGTGTCGAAAGGGCCCTCGATTTAGAGCATCTGACTTTTAATCAGGTGGTCGCAGGTTCGATCCCTGCACGGCCCACCAATAAATCAAAGACTTAGGGAGTCTTTTAGAAAACTCATTGTCCAATTGAACCGTTCATAAAACTGGTACGGAAACCTGTGGACTTCAATTACATCATTATTGGCGGTGGCACAGCCGGCTGCGTGCTGGCCAATCGCCTATCGGCGGATTCGGATGTGTCAGTAGTGCTGCTGGAGGCGGGCGGTAAGGACGATTATTTCTGGATCGATATTCCGGTCGGTTATCTCTACACCATCGGTAACCCACGTACCGATTGGTGCTATCAGACCGAACCTGCTCCGGGACTGAATGGCCGTGCTATCGGTTACGCACGCGGCAAGGTTCTGGGTGGCTGCTCCTCGATCAACGCCATGATCTATATGCGTGGCCAGAGCAGCGATTACGATCACTGGGCGCAGTTAGGCAACCGGGGTTGGTCGTGGGATGACGTGCTACCGGTTTTCAAGCGCTCGGAAAACTATCAGCATGGTGCGGATGCGTTTCATGGCGACGGTGGAGAGCTGCGCGTCGAAGAGCGGCGTGTCGACTGGGAAATTCTTGACGCCTGGCGCGACGCGGCCGAGGCCTGCGGGATACCCAAGATCGACGAGTTCAACCGAGGAAACAATTTCGGTAATGCTTACTTCCAGATGAACCAGCGGCGGGGAATTCGCTGGAGCGCCACCAAGGCATTCCTACGACCCGTACAGTCTAGATCGAACCTTACGGTGATCACCAATGCCCACGTGCGGCGGCTATTGATCGATGTCAGTAATGAAGGTAACCGTGCGACGGGTGTCGAAGTAGAGGTTACAGGCAACGGTGTCCAACAAATTTACGCCCGCCACGAGGTCATTCTAGCTGCAGGCGCAATCGGATCACCGCAGATCCTACAGCTTTCCGGCATCGGTCCCGGCCCACTGTTACAGGATATCGGAATCCCGGTCGTACAGGACATTTCTGGTGTCGGCGAGGGCTTACACGACCACCTGCAGGTGCGAATGGTCTACAAGGTCGAAAACACGGTCACGCTAAATCAGCGGGCGAACTCGCTGCTAGGAAAGATTGCCATGGGCCTCGAATACCTATTTCTAAAAACGGGACCTCTAACCATGCCCCCCTCACAACTTGGCGCTTTTGCAAAGAGCGATCCTGACCAGCGCTCAGCCAACATCGAGTGGCATGTGCAGCCCCTCTCGCTAGACAAGTTCGGTGATCCACTACATGAGTTCAATGCGATTACACCGTCGGTATGTAACCTGCGGCCCACTAGCCGGGGATACGTCCGGATCAAGACGACAGACCCTCACGACTATCCCGCGATTCAGTTGAACTATCTATCTACCGATGAAGATCGCGAAGTCACGATTGCCGGTATGCGTTACACCCGCCGCATAATGCACGCCGCGCCCTTGGCCGGGTTCAACCCACAGGAATGGAAACCGGGTCCCAGCCTCGAATCCGATGATGAGCTCCTCCATGCGGCAGGTGACCTCGCGACGACGATCTTTCATCCGGTGGGTTCATGCAAGATGGGACACGACGAGATGGCGGTTGTGGACGATCGACTTGCCGTTCACGGTGTTCGAAACCTGCGCGTAGTCGACGCATCGGTCATGCCGCACATTACTTCAGGTAACACCAACGCGCCCACCGTGATGATCGCCGAGAAAGGTGCCGAATTCATTCGAGAAGATGCTGGGCGTTAGGTCAGTTCCGCGACTTAAGATCAATCATGGAAGGCCGAGTATCTCGTTGCAGGTGTGATTACTGAGATAAAGGCAGATGTATGTTATCCACTTATAGGTTGGGGCGATTACAGCACTGTTAAAGGTAAGGGATCGATTAAAGTCGAGTGGCAGATCTACTCTCGCTTGAATAGAGAAGTTGTACACCGAGTAACTACATTTGGTGCTAGCCAGATAAGCGCAAGCGACGATGCAGAGGCATATGACATCTTGCTAGGCGCATTCGCTCAGGCAACACATAACTTGTTGGCTGACCAAGGTTTTCATAACCTTGTCATGGGTCACGTCGAGAAGAAGGATGCTCAGATTGCCGACTCATCAATAGTTATAAGGTCTCCAGTAGTGTCTAAGAAGTCGATTCAAAACAAATTGAATGATATACGGGCTGCGACTGTGGTTATTAATGCTGGCGAAGGTCATGGCAGTGGAGCTATTGTTGGTTCCGATGGATATGTTTTAACAAATGTACATGTAGTTCGCGGTGCAAAGTTCGTAAAGGTAGGAATTGCAACTGGCCGAGAGATATTGGGAGAAGTAATTCGTATTAATAAGCGACGAGATGTTGCGCTCGTCAAAGTGGAAGAGAAAAACTTACCCGCAATTGCTATTGAGTTTAGTGAGCCGGCTATTGGTCATGACGTGTATGCCATTGGAGCTCCGTTGGAGGGGAGTCTGAGTACAACGGTGTCAAAAGGTATTGTTAGCGCGTATAGAGATCGCGATGGTCTTAAGCACATTCAGAGCGATGTCAATATTCAACTGGGTAGTAGTGGTGGACCACTACTAAATCAGAACGGAAATTTGGTTGGAATAGCCCAATCTGGGATAGTTTTTGATGGAGCATCGACCGGGTTGAATTTTTTCATCCCAATCAGAGATGCACTTCGATTTCTCAATATTCAGCTTAAGTACCAAAATTAATATCTTCGAAACATATAGAGGTGCCTAGCCTTGTCACACTGTGTATAACTATTACGACAGAGGGAGCACCTCAGATAGCAATTGACGTTACGCAGATCGTTGATTGTTCACCAGTTAGCGCATATCCATAGGGAGCGCTCTGCCTTCACACGGCATGGGTCGCTAGTTCAAATCCAGCCCCGCCCACCATATTTTCCTGTGTTTACAGGACTTTGTGCGGATTCTAACGTCTGCTTCAACTGTGACTCAGTGGTCAACGTGACCAAAAGGGCTTCGGCCTAAATAATCTCTGGTTTCTTCGTAAGCACCCTCCTACTCCGAACGTCTGAGGCAGTCAGTGTAGCCGTTAAGAGTTAATATTCCGGTCACGCCCGTAGGGCATGATCAACACCATAACAGAGGCAGGTAGGATGGGAAGTAAACCCAAACTCGGATTTCTTGGTCTTGGCCTGATGGGCTCACAAATGACCAAACGCCTGATCAAGAACGGCTATCAGGTCACCGGCTTCGATCCAGACCCCGACAAGATGATCGGGGCTGTGGCGAATGGCGTAATCGCCGCCGCATCCCCTGCCGAAGTGGCGCGGGCCAGCGATATCGTCCAAGCCTGCGTCATCAACACGCCGGCCCTGACCGAGGCCATGTTCGGACCGGCCGGTATCATTGAAGGTGGCGGTGCGGATAAAATCTTTCTCGATCACTCGACCACCATCGCTGATAAAACACGCGAACTGGCCGCTCGTTTAAGGGAAAAAACGGGTATGCGCTGGGTCGATGCACCGGTCTCGGGCGGACCGCCTGCTGCCGAAACGGGCGAGTTGGCAATCATGGTCGGAGGCAACGATGATGACGTAATTCAGGTCCAACCCGTGCTCGATACGCTGGGCCACAACACCCACATGGGGCCACTCGGCACAGGACAGGTGACCAAGATGGTCAATCAGGTTCTGGTGCTGAACAATTTCACACTCCTGGCGGAGGCTGTGACCTTGGCGAAAAATGCCGGGATCGATCCGGCCAAGGTGCCGGAGGCACTCAAGGGCGGCTATGCTGACAGCCCGATGTTCCAGCGATTTTTCCCACGCATGATTGAGCGTGACTTCGACCCGGCGGGTTACGCACGCCAGGTCCTGAAGGATCTCGACATGGTCGTCGACTTGGCCCAACAAACCAACACCCCGGTACCGATGTCCAGCCAATCGGCTGCGCTGTACCGTGTTCTGATAGCCAAGGGCCACAGTGAACTCGACGCCACCGCCATCCTCAAGATCTACGACGATCAGACGTTGTAGACCTTAGAGGCGATAGATGCGCGTTGGTCGATGGACTGCATATAGGTTGAGTGTGACCAAAACGTGACCGACACCAGTCCACTCGAGTCCATTCCAGTCACATTCGCGCGGGATCGGTGTGCGTAAGTGACTGATCTAATGAAACGCAATCCTCCTGCTGAATTAGGCATTCAGGGTGATAAAGGCACCACTTGCGCGGCGGTGCGGAGACTCCTTCTCTGCGGCTAGTGTTTCCCTACAAAAGGTTCTTATTCTCCCTCACAGTTTGGATTGGAAACTGCCGGGTGGGTCGGGTCAGGGTCTCATCAAAGGGTGCATCAATGGTCAAACCAAGCAGTTCTAGGATGCTTCCTCTATAACAACGACTCTCTATACTATGTGAGTGCAACAATCTCTTCATGTTGGTCGCGCCCGACAATTTATGGTCGGATTGTAGGTATCATTCCATCGATTTCAAGGTGATTCCTTAGGTGAGCGATGGCTCATGTTGCTCAATCCTCCCTCCGATGGAGTGGGTTAGTTTTGGGGCTACCGCCCTCCGGTAGCCCTATTTTTTTAACAATTTCAGTCCACTGCTTGAGTGAAATATTCCTGGAAACAATGTAACTTGTGAGTAAACACTACCAAATCGCGATTCTAGGTGCCACTTACGGATCGCTCCTTTCAACCAAGTTGTTGTTGGGCGGTCACGATGTCACCTTGGTAGGCCTGCCAGATGAAGTTGAACTGATCAACCGTGAAGGCACGCGGGTACGTATTCCCGTCAAAGGCCAAGACCAGCTACTTGAAATCGACTCACGAGTGCTATCTGGGGAGCTTAGGGCTCTCGCTCCGGAGGCGGTTGCGGCTGTTGACTACGACCTTATTGTGCTCGCCATGCAAGAGCCACAGTACGCACAGGCGAGCATCCGAGCGTTACTCGAGAAAGTCGCCCATAGCGAAACACCGTGCTTGTCCATCATGAATATGCCGCCGTTGCCTTATCTGGCTCGAATTCCAGGATTTCCGCTAGAAGCCTGCCGCCATTGTTACACTGACGCTTCGATATGGGACGCCTTCGATCCTGCTCTTATCACGCTGTGCAGTCCCGATCCCCAAGCCTATCGACCGCCTGATGTAGCACTGAACGTACTTCAAGTCGGTTTGCCGACTAATTTCAAAGCGGCGAGGTTTGATTCTGAACATCACACTGCCATTTTGCGACAACTTGAAGCTGATATCAGCACAGCCCGCTACGACACCGAGCATGGCCCAATAGAAGTACCTGTCAAATTAAAAGTTCACGATTCGGTCTTTGTGCCGCTGGCCAAGTGGTGCATGCTGTTGGCAGGAAACTATCGCTGCATCCAAAAGGAGAACATGCGGTCAATTAAGGAGGCCGTTCATAATGACCTTGAAGAGTCCAGGCGGATTTATCAGTTAGTTATGGATCTTTGTATGACTCTCGGCGCCAAGGAAGAGGATCTCGTGCCTTTTGAAAAGTACGCCCACGCGGCAAAGTCACTCAAAAACCCCTCATCTGCTGCCAGAGCACTATTTAGCGGCGCACCCAATATCGAACGGGTCGATCTCCTGGTTCAGACCATTGCAGCAAAACAAAACCGACACGATTTTGCTATCGACGAGATTGTGGAGTTCGTCAATCACCGTTTGGAAATCAATCGACACGATGACTAATTCGATCTTGTGTATAGATGAATCTGGATTGATCAATATTGAACAAATGGAAGACAAACCTGGGTCGGGCCATTAGAAGATCCGGGGGGATAGAGTTTCTTTGGGAAAGGCCAATGACGCTGGCTCTGCTGATACTGGCACTGGTTCTGCTTCTTGCGCCCTACTTACTCGACAAACTGAAGATTCGTGACCGATTGTTGTCGAACTAGTTTTCTATTGATCTAAGTCGGACTAAGGATTCCTTTTCGATCAGATCACTGTGACCATAATGTGACCGAAAATTGTCCACTCGAGTCCATATGAGTTACTTCCAGTCACTTTCGCGTGGGATCGTCATCTATATCAGTTGGGCAAAGCACTCGCTGCATCTTCTACTATGCCCAAAGTTTTAGCTATATCGTCATCCGTCAGCGCGAGAGATATGTAGAACTTCCCAGGAATTTTGAGGATTCTGTTTTTCCTCAGAGTGGAATTAAAATGAGCTGCTTTGTCCTTGTTTCCCAACAACACCTCCCGATAATTCTCCACAGATCCAGAGGAAAACACTACGTCGAATAATGTAGGATGACCTATGCTTTGGGCCGAATGGCCCGCCGCTTTTAAACAACGAACAAAGCCTTGCATTAAAGTTTGGCCTGTTCTCTCTAGTTTCTCGTATTGGCCTGGGCGCTGTAGAATTTCAAGAGTTTTTAGCCCCGCAGCAACAGCCAGTGGATTACCACTTAGCGTTCCAACTTGCATAACAGATTGACCCGCACCAACTTTATTTTTATCGAAATGTGCCATGATGTCGGACCGACCAGCAATAGCCGCAAGTGGTAAACCACCCCCTATAATTTTCCCTAGAGTACATAAATCTGGTACTACATCATAAACCGATTGAGCACCGCCGTAAGAAAATCGAAAACCGGTCACAATTTCGTCGAAAATTAGAACAATGCCATACCGTGAACACTCCTCGCGGAGAGTCTCAAGAAAACCAGGGGCCGGTGGAATAATACGTTGGAAAGGTTCGACAATAATGCCGGCAATTTGGTCAGCATATTTCGATATTAACGAACGTGTGAATTCAGCATCATTAAATGGCGCTATAAGCACCTCACGTCGCACAGATTCGGGAATACCCGCTGAGTCAGCTACTGCTACAGGAAAGTCGGCCAGACTTCTTGGCGCGAGACTCATCTGGGCCTCTGCGGACATACCATGGAACCCACCTTCAAATTTCACAATTTTGTCTCGGTGAGTAAAAGCACGGGCCAAGCGCATCGCGTACATGTCAGCTTCGGTGCCAGTTGAAACATATCTTACTTGTTCCGCGCAGGGAACAGCTTTACAAATTTCTTCTGCAAGTTCGATGCTAGCCGCATTCTGAGCAAAGAAAGTCATACCCTTTGAAAGCTGCTCAGCAACTGCTTCCAAGACTTCTGGATGTCCATGCCCAAGAATCATTGGTCCAGAGCCAATCAAATAATCTATGTACTCGTTACCATCTTCATCCCAAACTCTTGACCCCCGACCTTCTCGGATGACAACATCGGGATGAAAATCACCCAATCCACCACCCGGCATGACTTGGCGGGCACGAAAAAGAATATCTTGTTGCTTCATAAATCCCTTCTATTCAATGCAATATCGTTGTAATTGCGACTGAAGAATTCTAATGTTCTTGGCTCCGGGAGAAGCCTGCCCAAATTGGTGGTCGATAATCCTTCCAACCTAGTGCTTTTTCTATCAACGAAGACGATTGTAAAACTAAGTGATCATGGCATAGATGTCCAGCCAATTGAACTGCTGCTGGTAGTTCACCGTCAAAAACATTTACAGGTAACGAAGCAGCAGGTTGACCCGTAACGTTACAGACCTGAGAGAAAGGTGCAAAAATTCCACTATCGGCAGCCCAAGTTTCATAATCAAATGCTTCTGTTCTACTGTCTAATGATCCAATTGGAATTGGGTCGCAACCCGAGGAGCGCTGTCTTTAGGATACGATGCGGAAACGAATCTCTCGTATATGAGCAGTTGGAAGGAAATTTATCAGTTAGAAATCTCATGACCTAGAGCCTCTCATGTCTAACCGCTGAATATCCGTAACTAAAGTGACAAAAGTTTGAAACATATGTGTCGAACTTGGGAGATGATGCGGTGCAGGAATCAATAATGAAATAGCTTCTCCGTCTGTGAGCGTGTGGGTCCCGATCGCAGGACTGGGACCAGTGGATCGTTCCACTGAAATCTGGGATTGATCTCTAGGAATTAGGGGTTCCTTTTCGATCCCTCCGATCATGGTGGAATGCGGGTTATAGGTGGTCGATAAAGTGGACGATTCAGTTGTCCTCTTGTGTCCTCTCTAGTCCATTTCAGTCAAGTTTGCGTGGGGACGAAGTGTAGTTTTGTTGAATTTCCTAGACTGATTCTGGTCGGTAACTGCCTTCGGGAGGCAGGGGCCGGAGGTTCAAATCCTCTCACCCCGACCATTAAATCAAGTAGTTAGCATCGTTGAGTTTTCAAAATCATGATTAGGAGGGCAGAATTACTGCTTTCTTGCTCGCCCTCTTTCTTGCCGCGTGAAATCAGTTGAGTCAACGGTCACAAAAATGCTGATCCGGAGTGTGCTTTTCGGAGCACAGAATTTGGTGGAGAGTTCTGGTTGGTTAAAGATTTTTTAGTAGGTATCCTCAAATTTCTAACCAGTATCCTGTAATCCATTTCATCGGCCAGGGTCAAGCCTCTTAAGGGTTATGCGCACACTGTTTGAAAGAAAAATCAGCATTGCCCTGCCTGCGATGCTGGCGATTCAGTCCTTTGGCACGATGTGCTGTTTTGCCGGTGCTGTCGTGGCGGTACAGGCTGCCGTTGATCTTGGTGTTAAGTCCACCAGTATCGGTATCTACACGGCTGTCATATACGTCACTGGTATGTTGTCGGGTCTGATTGCTGGTAGTTTTCTTGCCCGTTACGGTGTCATTCGGACCTGCCAGGTTGCCTTGTTGGTGGGTGTGCTCGGTCTTGGGCTGGCCAGTGCTCTTCCTTTTTGGCCGGTAGCGATCGGGGCGGCCGTGCTGCTCGGCATGGGAACGGGGCCGCTCAACCCGGCAGGTTCGAGGATTTTGGCAAAGCACGCTCCGCCACAATGGCAGCCCTTTGTTTTCTCGGTCAAGCAGAGTGGAACGCCGCTCGGTGGCATGCTGGCTGGGCTCTTGTTGCCGCCGTTGATGGTGCTTTATGACTGGCGGGTAGCTGTTGTCGCGATCAGCGCGATACCGCTAGTCACGCTCTTTGGGCTTCAGCTTTTTCGCAGCGATCTGGACGACGATCGAGATCCAGCCTTTCGTATCAGTTTCACCGGTATCTTGACCTCACTGCGTCTAATTCTGACGAGTAAGCCGCTTGTGACGCTCGTTACAGCGGGTTATCTCTATACCTTCGCGCAGATGTCAATCCTGTCATTCATGGTGATCTACCTGCAAGAGGCAAATGGCCTTTCAGCTGAATTCGCTGGCGGCATCTTCGCGATCATTCATGGTTCAGCCATTCCGGCGCGTATCGTATGGGGAGCCGTCGCGGGCCGTTTTCTCAGCAGCTGGGTATTACTGGGCCTGCTCGGGGTCATGATGTCGGGCAGCATCGTTGCAATGAGTCTGTTTATACCCACCTGGCCATTCTGGCTCACTGCACTGATCGCCGTCATGCTGGGTGCGAGCACTAACGGGGTGCTCGGCCTGCTGATGTCCGAATTTGCCCGGCTCGCACCCGAGGATAAAGTGGGTGAGACCGTAGGTGGTGCCCAGTTCTTCCTGTTCTTCGGGATCGTCAGTGGCCCACCAATATTCGGTGCTATGGTTGAGTTCGGTGGCGGCTACGGTAACGCCTTTTATCTAATCGCCACTACGACGCTCGCAGCCGGTTGTTTGCTGTTGCTCATCGCAAGGCACGGTCGCCCTGGATAAGATCAGTAATTTCACAATCGAGTGACGGCCTCTATGGTTCGTTTGTTTTGTTTTAGCAGAAACCATAACTAGCGACACACTCCTATCAGAACAAAAGTAATCGGGTTATTTAATATTTCGTAAACATCAGAAGAAACGATAGCAAGATCTGACCAGAAAGAGGTTGGACCTAAGTAAGAAATACAATTAAATAATTTCGTCCAACATCAATAACGAATCTGCAATTATTTGCGCACCCTTCGCCAGAGACTCGGGGCTGGCATACTCTTTCTCGTTGTGACTAATACCTTTATGACATGGTACGAAGACCATGCCACTGGGGCAGAAAGAATTCATATAACGAGCGTCATGGCCTGCGCCGGACGGAAGGTATTTGAAGGAGTAAGCTCTCTGCTTTGCACATTCTTCAACAACTTCTTGCACCATACCCTCAAACGATGTTGGTAGTGCGCTCCGAGTCTCCACTACCTCAGTGCTGCACCTTATCGCCGTCTTTTTACACACTTCTGCAACTTGGTCTCCTAATGTTTGCAAAACCGCGGTGTCGGGATGACGGAAATCGATCGTAAATAGCACTCGTCCGGGTACAACTGCTAGCGAACCTGGGGATACCTCAAAACGGCCGATTGTAAATCGCACTTTATCCTCTGGGTCATAGAAAACCTCTCGCAATGCGTTGACAATATTGACCGCATCCATAAAAGCATCCTGACGATTCCTCTCTGGGGTCGTACCAGCATGGGCCTCCTCTCCGATAACCTGTATCTCAAACTTTCTTGTTCCCTGAATTCCGGTAACTATTCCAATATCGATATTTTCATTTTCAAGAATGGGCCCCTGCTCGATGTGTAATTCTAAATATGCCGCGATAGGTGTTCCAAGCTGACGCACTGTCGCCCAATTAACTCTTGTTCTAAGCGCATCGACTGCTGTTTCTATCGACACTCCTTCTCTATCTGTGGCCGCAAGCATACGTTCGATTGGCGTATCACCCACATAAACAGCAGATCCCATTTCAGACGGTCGAAATCGAGTCCCTTCCTCATTGTTCCATATAACAACCTCAATGGGATGGCGAGTACAGATTTCAGCATCATCGATAACTTCCATCGCTTCGACTGCTGCTAAAACACCAGAAATACCATCGAATCGCCCTCCTGTTGGCTGGGTATCACTGTGCGAACCACTTACTAAGGCCGGGCAATGGGGATCTGACCCGGCCCGCCGCATAAACTGATTACCGTAGTCGTCGATTTCTACTAAAAAGTTACGCTTGCGGGCCCATGATGCCAGTTGCCAATGGACCTCAACATCTGGGATTGTCAGTGCCGCTCTATTCACACCTCCTCTTTCGGTTGCCCCGAGCTTTGCCATATCTATATGCCGTTGCCATAAACGGTCGAGATCAACTCGCAGTAAATCATCCAGATTACATCCCACATTGATACCCCTTCGGTGAATTACTGACTATATTACCCATCGAACAAAATCTGTTTTAGACTGTAGCGAAAATGTAGCGCAAAGCTGTCAAAACATGTCAGTTAGAGTCGCATTTGCTAATTTTAAGGCTTGTAAGTGATTGAGTTTATTAGTGACATAGTAGGGTTGTTGCCTTCGGGAGGCAGGGGTCGCTGGTTCAACTCCAGCCGCGCCCACCATTTTCCACTGCTTTTAGGCAAATTTCGCTGGTCCATTCCTACTCCGAATTTGTCCTGTGCTGAACATTTTATGCTAGCCACTGCATCAAGTTCCGAACTTTGTCCGAATCTCACTTTGATGCAGCGTTTATAATTTCTATTCTCTTACATACCTCCGCTACGAGGACTTCTGCATGGCGATTACCAGTCTACCAACCCAGCCAATGATGTCAGATGCCGAATGGGAAACACGATGTGACCTTGCGGCGCTCTATCGCATATTTCATCACCTGCGTATGACCGACCTGATTTATACCCACATGACGGCTCGAATCCCGGGAGAGGACAACACGTTTTTAATCAATAATTATGGCGAGATGTTCGACGAGGTGACAGCATCTTCGTTAGTCAAAATGGATTTTGAAGGTAGCGTCATTGGTGATCAGGACAGTTACAATGAAGCCGGATTTACTATCCACAGTGGTGTCTACCAAGCGCGACCAGATGTTACGTGCGTGGCCCATACGCACACCAACGCAGGCGTCGCCATTTCCATCACTAAGCAAGGCTTGCTGCCCATTAGTCAGGACGCGGCAGTAGTAATAGACGAGGTCGGCTATCACGATTACGGCACCCCAGCGACTCAGGCAGAGTGTGACGCTCTCGGACGCAGTTGCAAAGATATTAACTGTGTCATACTGAGGAACCACGGCCTGTTGACGCTAGGTGCGAGCATCCCGGCCGCCTTTCTACGCATGTATTTTCTTGAACACGCCTGCTCTGAGCAGGTTGCGGCTACGTCTCTCAATACCGAACTAACACCGATAGCTCCGGAAGTGCTGGAAGATGTAACGCAGCGTTATGGAACTTATCGCGCCAACGACGATTTTGGCAAACTGGAATGGAGCGCCATGATCCGTTTGCTTGAGAGAAACGGCATTCAGTACAAGCAGTAGTGGCTAACAACTATTGATCGTCAGGCGTGGACCACCCTTCGGCCTAGCGGCCGGTGGGGTGGTTACGATCCAACTCAACCGCAGTCAATCGGCCATCGCGGATAATCGAAATACACCCACAGCGGAACCGACAAAGCGCACACCCGCCGTATATCCTGCGGTCCGCACTAATGCTGTTTGCTACTGTGGTCACCTTAGGGGCTGTTTTGAGAGGATTACTCAACTGCCTAACCTTACTTCTCAAAACCCTTTGAATTATCGTCCTTGTAGAATCCAACCGTGTTCTGGAATACGTTTAGCTTACGATAAATTGCCAACAGCACGGCACCTTCATCCGAGTGGGTCTCGTGAAAAGACCCCGGTTGGCGCCAAACGAACTTTCCAGCCCGACATATTCCGTCGTGGTCGTAGAAAGATCCTTCAAGAACGAAGGATTGTTCAATTTCTGGATGTTTGTGCATTGGAAGTGTCGCACCCGGTTCCCATTTCAGAAGACAAGTCATTTCACCCTTGTCTTTATCTACGTAAAGAACCTTAATCTGAATTGACTCGGTTGCCATTCGATTTGAGATGGATCGACGTAGGTAGAAGCGGCGATGGTTGGTTGAATTTTAGATTTTTCAGTTGCCACTGCTATCACCTCAGATTGAAACTTTGATTCATCGTTTATGTCTACTTTATCCTGAACATCCTTCTAAACCGGTAAATCTCTCTGCAGAAACAGGCAAAGGAATGTGTAGATGAGTTTCAGTCGGGCTGATTTACCACGAGGAATATTGTGCACCCATCATTTGCCCGTCAACTTTCACCGACAAATGCAATGGCTTCAATCTCAACCAGCATGGTCGGTTCCGCAAGATGTGCCTGCACTGTGGTGCGGGCCGGTGGCATATCCCCAAATATCCGTGAAAAGACATCGTTCATCTTCTGAAAGTCTTCGATATTTTTCAGGTAAACCGTACATTTAAGGACATCCTCAGGTGAGGCACCCCCTTCGGCAAGAACAGATAACACATTGTGCAGGGTCTGCTCGGTTTGTGCGACAACATCGCCGATACCAGTGACCTCACCTGTTTCGTCCCACGCCACTTGTCCGGCGGTGAATACGAACCCACCCCCTGCTGTGCCGGGTGCATAGGGATAGGTGGGCCTTGGTTGAAAGTCAAGGTGAGGTGGGCACAGCGTTATTTTAGGCATTGTTTTCATCCTGTCAGTCCCATATGAGTGAACCAGATATACAAGTTCTGTCGATATACAAAAAGGGGGTGGGCACCCCTTGGGTTAGTGTACGAATCTAGACTCAGAAAGATTCACAATTCGACTCCATTAGAGTCACCAATCACTATGACTCAAGATATCTGGAGTATGATCCAAAAACATGTTGACTATTTGGCTACCGTAATCATGTGGTCACGTTCGGACTAAATTTATAGGAGAAAAATAAAATGTCGGTATACCTGATGACTGAGGCTGTAGTACACGATGTAGAAGCGTACGAAAAATACAAAGAACAGGCACCACAGTATGTGGCACGCCATGGTGGAGAATACTGTTGTCGAGGTGGAAAGGTCGATGTCCTAGTAGGTGACTGGCACCCAGATCGAATCGTCATGTTGAAGTTTCCGTCACGAGAAGCACTTGATGCGTTGGCATCTGACCCTGACTACAGTCCATGGAAAAAACTCAGGGAGTCACTTACCACGATTAAGACACAGATTATTCTCGAAGGGGTTTAAACAGAATACAAGAATTCACACCCAATACACTGGTTGGAATAATTATGGCCTCCAATGACCATAACGATTGCAAGGACAGATTTCCCCTATAGAGATCACTATGGCCAAAATTCATACGCTCACAGTCGAACCTATGACCGAGAACAGCTTTAAACCCTTTGGTGAAGTCTGGTCTGCATCTGAAAAACCTTCTGACCGACGCATTTTGTTCCCGACTTCATATAGCCACGATGGCCAATCGACCGTTCACGTGATTTGGCAACCTCAAGGCGGGCTAAAATTCGACCAGCTCGAACGACATTTTGGGGTTACACAGAGTTTTGTTCAATTGTCCGGAGGTTCAGCTGTAGTATGTGCCGCAGCCCCGACTGACCCAGACAACCTTCATGATATTCCACTACCTGGAGATGTACGTGCTTTCCTGATAGATCCCAGCATAGGATACTCTTTCAAGCGCGGGACCTGGCATTCGCTGAACCGTCATATTCTGGATCAGAATGGGGCGACATTTCTAATTCTGAATTCGAACCCCAACCCTACCCAGGTGGTTAACTATCAGACCGGCTCTGGTTACTTGTCGAAAGACCTTGACGTGGATCAGAGTCCTGCGATTCTGAGTTACACAAATATGGATAGCATCGAATTTGAGATTGAAGCATGACAACTTATCGCCGGAACAATATGAATTCGGCTAGATGTAGGATGCCAGATTAACGCTATCACCGTGGGGGTTGGGGAGAGTACCTCCTACTTCGACTTCGCTGAAACAAGGTCCGTTCCTGTTCTCTCCAGTTCATTCAGGTCCGTTTACGTGGAGTCGGAGCTTGTTTCTTAAACGATTTCAGGACTATTGGTGAGCAGCGCTCTGCCTTCACACGGCAGGGGTCGGAGGTTCAAATCCAGCCGCGCCCACCATTTTCCACTGCTTTTAGGCCATTTTCACTGGCCACTTTCTGCTCCGAATTTGTCGTGTGCTGAAAATGTCCTGAAAATTTGATGCTAACCACCGCATCATACAGGTGACCTAGTCCTAAATAAGCATACCGTTCAGTGTTCTGAATACTGGAATGACAACGCTGTTTGCTCATCTTAAACAGTGATACTCTATCCATTAAGGGTCGACTAGCAGAGAAAAGAGGTCGCGAACTCTATCCACCCTGGAAATGGAAACAAACTAATTAACCGTAAGGCGTGGCATCACCATCAGCCCGAAGTTTTGTCACCTCCAGAACTCTGTCTCTTATACGAGCGCACCACTCAGAGCCAATATCGTCTTGCCACCAAACGAGTTCATTACTTTCGGCTGAGAATTCATAAGGCTGACTACCAGAGTTTCGCGTTGGGTGCCATTGCGCAGCTAACTCGGGGAAAAGTGCTTTCAACTGGTTGGTAGTATCTATACGGCCTGGTATGTCTCTAGGTCCGTCCACCACAATGCCATCCTCAAACCAGGCATCCATTAGACCCCAGTAGAGGCCCATGTGGCCACCAATTCTAGCAACTTCCTGATGTGGATTCTCGTAACACCAAATTACATTTTCTTTACTTCTAACTTCGGTGCGTACAGACCAATAGGAAGCGTGGCCTTTGTATGGACAGTAAGTGCTGTGGTCAGACAGTTCAAGCAGCGAAAGCTCAACATCCGAACGAGGAAAGTAATATATTGGGGCATGCCCAAGTTCATACATTACTCTAGTTTTAGAGGACGATGCGATAGTTTCACCACCAA
This sequence comes from Gammaproteobacteria bacterium, assembly GCA_022450155.1. Classification (NCBI taxonomy): domain Bacteria; kingdom Pseudomonadati; phylum Pseudomonadota; class Gammaproteobacteria; species Gammaproteobacteria bacterium. Next base: position 129,815 of record JAKUQR010000002.1, read on the forward strand.
ATTCTACGCGAACCTCAGCAGGAATAAGATCAAAGTTAACTACATAGGCAGTATTGAGATGCCAACCATTTATATCTAATTGATTTGTCGGTTCCACAACAAATTCTCCCTTAAGTCTATAACTCCAACCAATTGTTTTTAGAGCGCACCAAAAGGAGCAGAAACAAGCTTCATCCCACTATCTTAAACCTAAAATTTGGTTGTCGACGTTCAATTGGCGTAGTCTAAATCGCCCATCAAGCTTTCTCCCTCAGGCGGTAGCCAACTTTTCCGTTCGCCTGCATATTCCTCACCCGCATTACCGCTAACAGTTGTACGCCACATGATTCGTCCATGTTGCTCGGCATCGAACCAGGTTGCAGAATGGAGCAAGTTTCGATTGTCGTGAATCACCAAGTCACCAGCATCCCAATCATGGGCATAAGTAAATTGTGGTTGTGTGTAGTGAGTCATGAGTTTATAAATCAGACGACCACCGGCACCGTCAGGCCCGGTGTCCATGTCGGCCACGGGCCCCAGGATCCAATCCAACTGACCCTCTTCACAAAGATACAGCGCAGGCTGTCCAGTCACCGGGTGAATCCGCACGATGGGTTGGGCTTGGGACGCTTGATGAGGTTCCAATGGGGTGGGAATTTCTCCCGCCCGCACGGCGTCTTCGCCGCGACCAGTCCACGGTATTGCGTGAATGGCTGATAACCCTGCGACCGTTTGCTGCATTTCTCGACTTAAGGATGAATAGGCCGCGGTACCGTCGGCATACAGAGTTTGCCCTTGGCCTTTCGGGCTCGGTTGCATAGCGTAGAACAGTGAGATATCTGGCGGTGGTCTGCGAAAACTTTGATCGGTATGCCAGCCTTTTCGGTGAGGAAATTGCATTGGCAACTTACCGTCTGGCATGGTCGGTGGGTCGGGTAGGTCAGGCACGGGAAAACTCATCGGTGGTAAGTTGGATATCACAATAACTTCCGGCACCTGGGAATGAATTAAACGTTCCGGCGTGAGTGTTTTGTGATAGTTCTCGACCTCCGAGCCAAACAATCGACTCAGTCGGACCAATAACGAGGGATCATCGTTGATATCGTTCAAGTCCCTGAACACCATTAAGCCGTGAGCCTCATAGAAAGCGTCTAATACAGGCTTCGGATCGTGTTCGAGCTGCGTGACTAGTGCTTGGGCCCTCACATTTGGAATGAGTTCGACACCAAATGTGGCCCCTGGTAAGGTCCTAATTTGATAGCTTGAAGTGACGTGCATAATTCAGATAATCGAAAAAACAAATTCAACATTTACTACTAGTGATACGCTATCTGCGCTAAATCCTCTAGAGAGGAAACAAGTTCATGACGAGAAATTTCCTGCCCTATCAACACGAGTCGGCCGATCTCTCCCTCACTCTGAAAACTTACGGTCTCCAAAGGATAGAGTATGTGTTGAACTGCTTGTATAACAGAAGGTGCCTCCTGACCTTCAAAGTGAATAATTCCTTTCAAGCGCAGTAGATTGCCCCTATAGCGCTCATGAAGTTGGTTCACCCATTTCTCGAACACCCGAAAGTCCATCGGGCCTTCCATTGCCCTTGATACTTCAAATATCCCATCACCATGTGCAGGTTTGTGAACTTCCCCTGAAATTACTGGGAATTGTGTCGTTTTTGAATCTCCAAATCCCGGCAACAGCCTAGGATTCATCTCTCCATTCGACGAAAATATGATTGGTGCCGTTGAGTTAATATTTCGAATCCTTTCCTGCAGTGACTTATAATTTTCTGCCACATCCATTTTTGAGACGATCAGGCAATCTGCCAGTGCAGTTTGTTTGACCGAAACCGAAAAGTTCTCCAGGGTCTGGGCGCCAAGTACACCGTCAATGACAGTTGATAATCCTGCAAACTGAAATCGACTAAACCGCAATGGGTCAGTCATCAGCGTTTGTATAATCGGGACTGGATCGGCAATTCCCGTTGTCTCAATTACCAATCGTTCAAAAGCTGGAATCTCTGATCGAGTAGCCCTATCCAGCAGGGTGCGCATTGTATCGACAAGATCATTGCGCAACTGGCAACAGAGACATCCATTAGGCAACAGAGCTAATTGCTCATCAGCCACCTCCAAAAGCAGGTGATCTAAGCCCATCTCCCCCAATTCATTCACAATAACAGCTGTATCTGAAAAAATACTTGACTTCAGAATTCGAGCAAGCAAGGTAGTTTTTCCACTGCCAAGAAACCCTGTAATTATCGATACTGGTATGGGATTCTCATCAATCAGGTAAGCGGAAACATCAGCAACGGAAGAAAAACCACCCTTCATTGGTTGGAGCGATTGTCGCCTGCTTCCTCAATCGTTAACGGTTCGTTCCACGTGTTATTCCAAAATGAATTGGGATCACACGTAAAAGTGTGGAATGCACCAACCAGTGGTGGACTAGGCTTTCCACTTCGACGTTGATTCAACTCATCACGAGCAGTCTTCACAACAGCTGGCTGAGTAACCAACTCCATCATAGCCAAAGCCAAAGCTTCCGATGCAACAAGAGCCGAGGGAATCTCTGCATCGCTTCCGGCACAGGCGGTTCGTGCCCAGTGGTGAAACGGCACTGCAGATGGTAGCGCCCAACTAATTCGACCTAATGGAATATGCCAACTCGCTTCCCCATCATCCTGACTAGAAGTGTCATATCCATCGTCGATGTAATCGATTCCTCGGTGCAGTTCAAACTCTTCACCTGGGGCACAAGCCGCTACTAGTTCCTGGAACCAGGTGATATGCTCATCAGTCCATTTTGGTGGACCGACGATCTCAAGCTGACGGAACAACAGCTTTCCAATCGTTTCGTTCGGCAGATAACTGCGTGTTGCTGTGAGAAACTGTTCACGACATCGCGTATTGTTTAATGAAGCCGCACCCTGGCAAATACGAACGACGTAGTGATACACCTCCTTAGCCCTTGCATAGTCGACATGCCTAACATAGACCCACAATCGAGCCTCGTCGGGGCTGATATTTGGCATCAATCCGCCCGTTCGAACCGTATGTTCTACAGAACAGTCTGGGAACTGGTGTGCACGAAGCCTTTCAATTGACTGTACAGCTAGCTCAACCGAGTCCAGTGCATTCTGTGAACCTCCTCGACTCGAATGACCTGCCTCGCCGGAGTACACAAATTCCCCGCTAATTAATGATTGATTTGGTCTAACTTTCGCTGCTGTTTTGTAGCTACCGTGTGTTGCGAGAAGGACGTCTGTGCCATCAAAAACGCCTTCCCGTAGCATGGCAACCTTACCCCACAACAACTCTTCTGCCGGACATCCAAAAAGAACAACCTCTCCATCAATTTTCAGTTTTGAAAGTACCTTTTTTACTGCAATGGCTGCTCCAGTTGTCCCTGCACCTATCCAGTTATGACCACAGCCATGACCAGCTTCTCTTTCAACAAAATCACGTAGAGGTAGGGATGAATTCGCAAGCCCAGGCAACGCATCATATTCAGCCAATAAACCTATAGTAGGTTTGCCTTTTCCGTACCGAGCAGTGAAGGCCGTCGGCAAACCTCCAACTGCATTTTCCACGACAAACCCGCTACTTTCGCACCAATCTGCCAACAAACTCGAAGATTGTCTTTCCAACATGCCTATCTCTGCTAGAGACCACAGCTTGCGAGAAATTTCGATCATTTCAATCCTGATCTCTTCCCAGGATTGACGGACGATTTCAGAAAGATCTTGTTTCATCATGCCAGTAAAATCTCTGATATTCTGTCAGACATAAATATGGCCTCCGAGATACTTCAAGCCGCTATCACAGGCTATCGTAACTACTCTCTGGCCCGGCTTCATCTCTTTTGCTAGTTCTATTGCGCCAGCTACATTTAGTCCCGTTGAGGCGCCGCAAAATATTCCCTCCTCCTTTGCTAGCCTCCTACACATTGAAAATCCTTTCTCTTGGTCGACAGTACGAATTTCACTTAAAACCGTACGATCTAGAAACGGCGGCTCAAAACCGACACCTACGCCTTCAACTTTATGTGCGCCTCCTTTGCCTGTTGTTAAGAACGGCGACTGGGCAGGTTCAAATGCTACCACGCTTACTTTTGAGCCTGACTTAGCCAGTCCTTGCCAAGTGCCCATAAGTGCACCGCCTGTTCCTACAGAAGCACAAAACAAGTCAATATCGCAACCAAGTGTATTAGCTATTTCTTGGCCCATAGGCTCGTAACCAACCGTTACGTCAGGAGAGCCAAATTGGTCACGATAATATGCATTTGAGGTATTACACAGTCTCAACGCTCTGTCTTTCATCCTCTCTATCAACTCAGGCTGGCAGTACCGGCAGTGGCAGGCACCGACTCTCTTGGGCGTTCCATGAGCCTCGAAGCGTACCGTGCCGCACAGGCATCCGCCCTGGTGAACTGTGTTGTCTTCCATATCTATCTCTGGGGGCCTTTTTCAGCCCGTCTTCGGTTTCACTTCTTTTGAATTACACCATCGAACTCGCCGGAACTCGACCCCTGTGGGATGAAACTGCCAACCGGCGTTTCACACCCGTCAGCACAAAGTCTGTTCAGTCACAGACCACCAGGTCGTGACCGAGGGTCGTCAACCGGTCGACACCGGTGTCGGTGATGAGCACTGGGTCACCCAGTGCTACTGCAAGTTCTGCATCCCAGTCAGCAAGGATGCCGTGCAGCATGAACGTCATGCCGGGCTTCAGGATATGAGTGTCGGTCAACTTGATGCGCAGGTTGTCAATCCACGTGGGCGGATAGCCGATACCGATGCCGTAGCCGCAGTGACGGGTTCGTCGGTCGATGCCGTTGACGAGATATACCCCGTGCATCGCCTCGGCGACATCGGCCGTCGCCACACCGGGCCCGGCGACCTCCAGACCGGCCTGAAGCGCTTCTCTGAGAATGCCGTGCAGGCGCTGCTGCACGGCGACCGGCGCACCAATAGCTGCAGAGCGGACACCGACCGCGTGATAGCGCCGGAAACACGCCCCGATCTCGAGGTTCACCGGGTCGTGAGCCTTGAGCTCCCGGCGAAGCGCCGCGCCATGGGTCTGATGCAGTGTGCGGGGACCGGACTCGAGCGGCGGTGCCACAGCAGGAAACTCACCGCCGGCCGCGTAGATCGACTGCATCACTGCCCCGTGAACATCACACTCCCGGGTGCCCTCGTGCATCGCGGCAAACCCCGCACGCATCCCGATGTCGAACAACGTACCGGCCTCGCGCATGCAGGCGACTTCGGCCGGAGACTTCTCAAGGCGAAGGTCGGTCAGAAGCGCTGAGGCATCGACGATACTTGCCGCGGCGAGGTGTACCGCCAGGCGGGCATAAAACACCGGCAGCAAGCCATGGGTCTGCAACTCCATCCCGATCCGGCAGCCGGTAATGTCAACGAATTCGCGTACGATAGCGGCAGTGAATTCGGTCGGGTCGTTGCGGTGGTCGTCGTACCAGACGCGGATGTCTTCGGCAACCGAAGTTTCACGAATAATGTGTGCATCCACTTCCCGGCAGAGGTAAACAACCCGTGGATCGTCGCGCGAGACGACCAGAACCTGGTAGTAGCTGTAGCCGATCTGGTCATAACCTGTGAGATAGAACATCTGGTCCTGGCCGAAGACCAGCACCACGTCCAGATTCTGATCGGCCATTTGTTCGCGGACCCTGGCAAGCCGCGCGTCGAATTCTTGTCGATCAAATGCCAGGCTCATCTAAACGACCTCCAGCGGCACATCGCCGCCGCCGACCAGTTGCTCCAAACCCTCGCCGGTGAGGGTCCAGGTGCCGCCCTGGATGATGCCGATGTCCTCGTGATCCAGTTGCAGGTAGGCGTGAAGCACGAACACCATCCCGGGCACCAGGGTCTCATCGAAGCCGCGGCTGATCTGCAGAGTCTCGAGCCACACCGGGGGATACGCCAGGCCGATCCCGTAACCGAAGCGCATGTTGGCGTAAGCCTCGAGCCCGGCGGCGCGAACCGGCACCAAAGAGGCGACCTCGACATCGGCCACCCGAGCGCCCGGCCGGCAGGCGCCGATTCCGGCCGCAAGTGACGCCCGGGCCACCTCGTAAAGCTCGGCTGCCCTGGCACCCGGGGTCCCGCAGGCCATGGTGTGCACGGCGGTGGCATGGTAGCGGTGCGAGACCCCGGCAAACTCGAAGTGCGCAAGATCGCCGGTCTCGATGACCCGCGCCCTCGGTGTGGCGTGGCCCCCGGGGGTACGGGGACCACTGGAGATCTCGGTGGGAATAGCCCAGTAGTCGCTGCCCGATCTGCGCATCGCGTCTTCGAGCGCAGCGGCCACTTCGATCTCGGTTGTTCCCGCCCGCAGAGCATCCCGGGCCACCGCCAGCCCCTGATTGGCATAGCCCGCGGCCTCGCGTACATAAGCCATCTCGGTCTCGGACTTGATAATCCTGAGATCGCCGAGCACCCGGGTCGCGTCGGCGATCTCACCCGGTGCCAGCGCTGCGCTCAGTTCGGCGTAAAGCGCAGCGTTCAGAGTGTAAGACGAAAGCTCCATTGCGATCCGGCCACCGGTCCAGCCTTTCTCACGGGCGACAGCGGCCACGAGGCTGGCAAAGTCATCGGCGAATAGTTGATAACTGCGAAGGTCCGAAACCCAGCTGGTCTCGGTGGCGAGCCGGGTGTCGACATTACGCACGATGAGGGTGGGTTCGTCGTCGCCGCCGACCGAGAACACCAGGGCCTGCGGGCTGTTGACCCCCACCCAAGCGTCATAGCCCGCAAGGTAATAGTGGGTCTCGGGCGCCACCGAGATGCACACCTCGAAACCCGCTTCTCCGAGTTTCTCCCGGGCTCTTGCGAGACGCCCCTGGTGTTCCGCACGACTGAATGCGGCATAGGTCGGTGACATAGCGGCGGGTCCCCTTGGCGTTAGGTCAGGACAGCGGCCTGCACGGGCAGGCGTTTTACACCCGCTATCTTACGCTTCTGCCTTGAGTGGGTTAAGAGGACGGGCACCCAACCACAGCGTGAGAGTGTTCACCGGCCGACCCGGTCAGACTTTCATTCGGGGGCCTACCTATGACGCTCTGTTAATCCTTTGCAAAAGGGCAGTGCGGGCGTTCAAAAAGGCGTTCGAGATAGGCCTGAAGTCCACTCAAGCTATCTAACAGTCCCTGGCGGCGTCCCCAGTTCACAGTCCAGCCGACGATGATGTCGGTGACCGTGAAGCGGTTTTCAACCAGGAAGTCCTGACACAAAAGCACATCGTTCAACACTGATGCGGCGCGCCCGAACATCATGGCATTCTGCTCGAACCCTGCCTCAATCCGCTGCTCTTCGGGCAGGACAAACTTGTTCACCGCCGTATTCCAAAGCCATGCTTCCATTTCTGTCAGTGCAAAGGATGTCCACTGATCATGCTGGCCGCGCGCCCAACTGCCAGGTTTGGCAATTAAGTCAATGTCTGGCGCATGATCCGCAAGATAGGTACAAATCGCAGCTGACTCGAAAAGCACTTTGCCGTCTACGATCGCGACAGGTAGTTTGCCGACCGGGTATACCGCTTTGACCTCATCACTTATAGCAAGATCCGATCTCCCCAGAGAATTAAAGGAGATCCCGGCTTCCAGAAGCGTCCAGCGACAACGAGCAGAGCGTGAAGTTCCGGACTCATACAATGTTACGTCCACAATATTCCTTCCTGGTGATCGTTGCGACTACTCTTAACTCTTATGATAGTCGCTCTCCGGCGCCTCCGAGTCACGATACTCGAAGCCCACTTCCTTGAAATTTTCTGAGCTCTGGTGAGGCCCGCCTAGAGTTTCGCACCGTTGAATGCGGCGTAGGTGGGTGACATGAGTGTCCGGTCCGATCAGGCTTTCGACCATGTCAAGCAGTCTCGAATCATTGATCAGCATACGGAAGATCGGGTGTTGCAAATGCGCTGTGCGAATCTGGTAGACCTGAAAGTCTTCGTCACGATCCGATCCAGACTGAACGTTCTCAAGAGCCTGATCCTGCTTCAGACGGTCGATCGTTTCCATGTAACAGACTCGAAGGCGATCCACCTCGGCCGTGTCGAGGAAGCCGTCCGCAAGGACAAAGCCATTCTCAAAAAAGCATCGATCTGTTCTTGGTCGAGTCTCAACGGTTTACCTTGGGGATTTGGTTCGAGGTTTCAGAAAACGAAGAATAAACAGCAAGTTTTCCGGGCACAACCAGCCACTAGGGGGCAAGACCCGATCCCACACCTGATTCGATAACGTTCCTGGGCCAGCGATCTTCGATGATTAAAAGTCAGTGACTGAAGATCCTGGCGCGCTGCGGCAGGCTACACAGCAGTCAGCCAGTGCTCGTACTGGGGAAGTCGCCCGCGGGTCACCGCATCGTAGATGTCGAAGACGGCTCTCGTTTTCGATCCGACCTCGCCGTCACCGATGGGGTAGCCGTCGATGTTTACGATCGGCATGACTTCGTAACCAGAACCACACAGAAAGACCTCTTCGCAGAGATAGAGCTCTGTGCGGTCGATCTCACGCTGCTGAACCTCGACACCCAGTTCTGATTCACACAGCTCAATCAGCGTGGCGCGGGTGACACTCTCAAGGATGCTGCCGGTGATCGTCGGCGTGATCACGACGCCGTCACGCACAGCCATCAGGCAGGCACCGGCACTCTCGGCCACTTTTCCTGAACCCGTCAGCAGGATCGCTTCGTCGTAGCCGTCGGTGCGGGCCTGGATGGTGGCGAGACGCCCGTTCTGATAATTGGCTGAACATTTGATCCTTGGCGGCATGCTGGAATCTTCGATCCGGTGCCAGGAACTGACCTGGGCCCGGGCGGCTTTATCGCTCAGTGATTTGTCATGGCGACCAACCGCCAGGCAGCCCAGTGCAATCGGTGCCGTGGCGTCTAGAAAGCCCTCGCTGAGAACATAGGCCGAGAGCCGGATGTGGGTATCTTCGTGCAGCTCATTGGCCTTGATGACGTCCGTCACGACTTCAGTCAGGTGACTCACAGACCAGTCCTGCTCGAAGCGCATAATCCGCATGCTGTCCTGCAGGCGCAGCAGGTGTTCGGGCAAGCGGAAGACAGTGAGCCGGCCCTCGTCCCCGAGATAGGCGCAGATGCCTTCGAACACCGTGGCACCGTACTTGACTGCACCACTCAAGACATGCACGGTCGCCTCGCGTTCCGGCACGATCCGGCCGTTGAAGTAGATCTTGGATCCAGTGGCCGCAAATTCAACCATCGGTTCTGTCCTCCTGGGTTCACCAGCAAACTGTTGGGTTTTATCTCTACAGACGCCAGGGGCAGTGTGCAATTGTCGACTCCGGCGTGCGCGAAGAATAAACCCCTGTCACGTTTTGTACAATTGCCGGGGATGATTCCGTCCTCCTACGCCGCACTGCCCTTTCCTGCGATTGCGTTCGAGACGCGGCCTGGGACTTCACCATCCCAGCCGGAATAGTCCCCCATCCCGGCGGTTAAAGAAGGAGACCTTCAAGTGACGCAAACCCATACCAGCCGAAGCTTGAAGGTGGGGCTCATGTTGCCCCAGACCGATGGCATGCGCGGCGCTGGCGTGCGCGGCTGGTCCGAGGTCAGCGCTATGGAGAGACTTCGCCGAAGACATCGGCTTCGACTCACTGTGGGTGGTCGATCACCTGCTCTACAGACTGGAAGGAGAAGAGCAGCCCAGGGGCGTCTGGGAGTCGTGGCCATTTCTCTCTGCTCTGGCGGCCATTACCCGACGGGTGGAACTGGGAACCCTGGTGCTCGCGATGGGCTGGCGGAATCCTGCCCTGCTGGCGAAGATGGCGGACACGGTGGACGAGATCAGCGCGGGCCGGCTGATCCTGGGCCTGGGTTCTGGCTATCACCAGCTGGAATACGACTTCTCTGGCTTTCTGGAAGAAGTTGGTGTGACCGTAATGAAAAAGGTCGGCAACGGCGTCTACATAGGGGAGACCCTCGAGATCAAAGACTTTCAAATAGCCGGTGTGCAACGACGATACATAACGACTGCCCAGGGACATCGTCTTCTTGTGGTCAGGTGGAATAAAACTATGATCGGTCATCTCCAGGACATCCGATTCAAATGTACCGGTTATTTCGGAATCCCCCAGTCCGGGCCATAGCGTTGCCTGAGATAATCTTCGGGAGGATTAGGAACCAGAAACGTCTCGCCAAGAAATTTGATCTCCTTGAGTTCCGTGTGCAGGCTGAGAGATATTTGAACAACGGGCCACTGATAAATATTGTCTCCAATAATTCGATAACAGTTCCAGTCGATCGGCACATCATATTTCCTCATCTCGACCTCGAGACCGATCTCGCTGACGATCACGTTTGGGTCAAATCCTTCTTGACTGAATAGGTCGACCGCCTCGTACATTCGCTCTTCGGTAAGACCGCGCAACCCAATCACTGAGCCCACATCCAGATCATCGTCCCAAGTTATCAGGGAGTCGTCTCTCACTGCCCCAAGACAGGTTCCATGGCGCAGGAAGAACACGATACCGAGTTGATCAAGAACACACTTGGTTTCTTTCAATACCGTCTCCGCGACGGTCCTGTCCATAGGTTCAAATACAGAAGCTTGCATGCGTAGTAGTCTGCTTAGGTCGAAGCACTCCGATAACAGTCAACCGATAACTAGACTCTCTGAGGCATCAGAGCGATTGCCTTCTTCAAATATTCCTAATTCCCATCAAACCATCGTAGGATTATGCCCGCTGGCGAACCCGGAACAGTGTTTGGAAATGAACCTTTTTTTACAGAGAATAATCAGCTGAAATGGGAAGATTCCGGGTGTTTGTTATTTGATTGACAAATACTCGTCGAGATTATTGGGTTTCTTAATCTGATGGTGCCCGCATTCATCAAGCAAACCCAGCTGCTTTGCCCCGGTGTGACTCACGCCTTGGAGTTGAACCATTCGCGGGTCGCTTTCGACTGGGAGACCTCCACTTGCGGGTGGTGCACTCAGATTTTCCAGCCTTGTCGGTCGGCTGGGATGCCAGCTCCGGAAGCGGTTGCAGCGGAATTTCCTTCCTTAACAATCGCTGGATATCCTTGAGCAGCCTTACCTCATCAGCCCCAACCAGCGATACCGCTTCACCCTCTTCACCAGCACGACCCGTACGGCCAATCCGGTGCACGTAATCCTCCGGTACGTTGGGTAACTCATAGTTGACGACATGAGGAAGGCGATCAATATCCAGACCTCGGGCGGCAATATCCGTGGCTACCAGAACACGCAAACTGCCTTTCTTGAAACCGGACAGAGCCCGGGTCCGGGCAGCCTGGCTCTTGTTGCCGTGAATGGCAGTGGCATCGATGCCTCGGCGCACCAATTGTTCGGCCAGGCGGTTAGCACCGTGCTTGGTGCGGGTGAAGACCAACACCTGGTGCCAACGACCCTCGGTGATCAGTTGAATCAACAGGTCGCGTTTAGCTGACTTGTCTACGCGATAAGCGCACTGATTGACAGTCTGGGCTGCAACAGTGTGACGCTCGACTTCAACCATTGCCGGTTTGTTCAGCAATGAATCGGCCAGCCGCTTGATGTCCCGGGTATAGGTAGCAGAAAACAGAAGATTTTGACGGTGTTTCGGTAAGAACCCCAGCACCTTGCGAATATCATGAATAAAACCCATATCGAGCATTCGATCGGCCTCATCCAGCACCAGGATCTTAATGGCGGATAAATCGATGCTGCGCTGACCGACGAGGTCCAGTAGTCGGCCCGGGGTTGCAACCACAATATCGATACCCCGTTGCAGTGCCGATTTCTGCGGGTTGATGCCGACACCGCCAAATATTGCCGTGGATCGAAGTCGCAGATGTTTGCCGTAAGTCACTATGGCGCTTTCTACCTGGGCAGCAAGCTCGCGGGTAGGAGCCAGCACCAGCGCCCTCGGCGATCTGCCGTTGAACGCTCCAACCGAGCCGTTGCTCAGCAATTGCAGCATTGGCAAAGTAAAGGCCGCAGTCTTTCCGGTGCCCGTCTGAGCGCCGGCAAGAACGTCTCGACCCTTGAGAATAATGGGAATGGCCCTCGCCTGGATCGGCGTAGGGCTTGGATAACGTTGCGCCGTAACGGCGCTAAGGAGTTCGGCCCGCAGGCCAAGTTTTGAAAATGACATCAATAATCCTGAGTAAGCCTGCCGGTGGTGTCACCAGACCGGTTAAGGCGGTAATAAATGGAGTAATCGAGAGAAGTCTTTCTGGGAGGGAGACAACCACAAGACAGCGGCGAACGGCCTTGGTAGCGCGCTGCTGGCTCCGCAGTCTAGTCAGGTTAGCTGTAAAAAGATAGGGCGGCCAAAAACAGCTTAGCAGGATAAAGACCACACCCTGTGCCGTTCATCAACGAAACGGTCGCCGGGCCCGGCCTATGAATATTTGTTTTTGTGCGTCTTTTCCCGCTATCTGAATATTCAGATCCCTCGGGTTTTTCCTGGTTGAATATTGAATAGAACGACACTGATGTCGTTTTCCTAAAGCGTAAAGGTCGCCCAGGCGTTGCCGAGCAGCGTGCCGTCACGCTGAAAATCGAGCTCGATGTCGACCATCCGGTTATTGTCCTGTTCGTATTTCCGCACGACCCAGCCGCGATACGCCAGCACATCTCCCGGAAACTGCATCTCGACAAACCTGCACTTGAACCGGCGGATGTTCTCAGGCCCGAGCCAGTTCACGGCATAGGTGGCCAGTGCACCGCCGTGCAGCATGCCCATCGAGTAGATGCCGGGGTATCCGCAGGCCCTGGCCGAACCGTCGTCGTGATGGGTCGGGCCATCTTCTCCGGAGGCATACTGGTAGGCGACAATGTCGGTGACGGTGAGCGGTGGCATCACGATACTGCCCGGGCCTTCACCCTCGCGCAGTGCATCCCAGTCCTGAAAACCAACAGCGTTGAACTGATCGCGTGGATCGCCTTTCATGAAGTAGGGCCGGTCTCTGATCCGTGCCTCATCCAGGCTCTGGACCGGAGAGTGTGAGGTCTTGACGTTCCACTCGAACCAGTCGGCCACATGGCGACCGCCAGGCGTGTGGAACCGTGTACAGGTGACATAGATTCGAAGACGCCCGCCGCGCCTTCCCTGTCTTTCCTTGAAGTCATGCATGTGGGTCGACGCCACGAGCGGGTCACCAGCCCGCGGTAGGGGGCCGTGAAAAACGAACTCCTGCCCGCCATCGGCGCAGGTCGTAAAATCCTCGTCGATCGAACCAAACGCTGAGTCTCGCGGGGCGCGCGCAAGAATGTACCCGTAGAAATAGCCCGCCATCATCAGGAAAGTCGGCGGTACAACAGGCTTGCTTTCCTCGTGGTAGGCTGGATGAAAGGCGTAGATCGACTTTGCGAACTGCCGGATACGACCTCGCTCCAGATCCACGTCGTAGACCGGCCCCTCAAGGCCGATAATCGACTCGTCAGGCTTGATGCGCGCCATGCTTTTCCCTCCCATTCAGAACAACGCGTGCGTCAACTGCCAGCGCACCCTGTTCCATTGCCATCACCGGGTTGAGGTCCAACTCGAGGATGTCGTCCCGGTCGTTGCCGAGCCAGCTGATGGAAACAGCCACGCGAGCCAGGGCGTCGAGATCGCAGCGCGGCTTGCCCCTGGCACCGGCAAGGACAGAGAAGCCCCGCAGTTCCTTGAACATGCCCAGCGCTTCGGGTTCTGTTACGGGACAAAGCCGCAGGACAAAATCTTCCAGCACCTCCGTAAAGATCCCACCCAAACCGACAAGAACAACCGCACCGAAGGTCTCATCGCGCTTGAGCCCGATAATGACTTCGGCAAGGCCCGGGGTCATTGTCTCCACCAGCACCCGCTCCGGTGTCACACTGCCGGCCGCTGCGGCACGGGCTGTGACCTCTGCGTAGGCCTTTTCAACTGCTTCGTCACCCGCAACACCCAGAACCACACAACCGCTGTCACTTTTGTGAACCACATCCGGCGCCGCCGATTTCAATGCCACCGGCCCGTCCAGTCCGGCAGCTGCGCTGACCGCCGCGTCGGCGGATAAGACAACTTGCCAGTTTGCAAATTCGACCCCGCAGCCCGAGATCATCTGCCGGGCTGAGACCAGGTCCATGACCAGTGGTGCGGTCATGACCGACAGCCGGTGAACGTTCTCACCCGACCCAGCCAGGCCAGTGCGGGCTCCAGGTCGCTGAAGACATCCAGCCCTGCCTGCGAACCCAGACTTGTCAGTGCCGAACGGTACAGCGTTCCGGTCGTCTGTCCACAGTCGCCATTGCGCAGAACCACCGTCAGCGGCTTGGCGACACAACCCGCAACGTCCCTGATCGCAGCACAGACGGCTTCCAGATGCGCCAGGTTGTCATCACCGAACAGATCAGAAAAGGCGATGAGATTAAGATGCAGAAGGACCATCCCGACCTCTGGGTCGGCCGCAGAAGTCTCAATCAGCCGCGCGAGTTTGGCGGGATCGGTGAAAAGCCGGTCGACGGGCATCTCGATCGGATTGTCGATGCCGCCGAAGACTTTGGCAGCAGGCTCCAGCTGTTTCAGGGCAGACAGCGTGCCGGGCCCGAGCCGGGCAACGGAGAGACCCGCTACAACCAGCGCATCGCTGATCAGCACCGAGACGCCACCGCCGCACCCGATCACCATTACGCCATCGCCCGATCGGTTGCGGGGCTGCAGTTCAGCACTGGACCAGGCCTGCAGAGTCACGAGCAGGTCATTCAGCCCAGTCAGCTCAATCACGCCGGCCTGGCGCATCATGGCCTGCCAGACGTCATGTTCGCCCGTCATTCGTCCGGTATGCGATACCACAGCCTGCGCTCCGGCCGGGGTCTGTCCACCCTTCAGCACCAGCACCGGTTTGTTCCGCGCAAGCCTTTTCAGTTCTTCATAAAGCGCCCGGCCGTTGGAGGTGCTCTCGATGTAGAACACCGCGATCCCCGTTTCGGGGTCATGCCGGCAGTAGCGCACATAGTCCGGCCAATCGAGGTCAGCGCAGTTGCCGACCGAAAGCACCTTGGAGAATTTGACGCCCCGAATCTGGCCCTGGGCCAGAACATCCGTGCAAAGGGCTCCGCTCTGCGAGATGAAGGTCACCGGACCTGGATCGAAATGACATCCGTCAGAGAAGCACAAACCGTGTCCGGCGCTGTAAAGCCCGAGCGAGTTCGGACCGATCAGCGCACTCGCGCCGCCCGCAAGAGCCTCAACAAGCGCGCTCTGGAGTCCCGGGCCCTCGCCGGAGACTTCGCCAAACCCGGAGGAAAGCACGTGAACAACGGGAACTTTGCGCGCAACACAGTCCCGGACCGCATCGACGGTGTGCTCCCTTGCGACCAGCAGCTGAACATAATCAACCTCGCCCGGCACATCGCGAAGCGATGCGTAGCACGGTTGTCCTTCGACTTCGCTTCGTGCCGGATTGACCGCAATGAGTTCACCGTCGAACGGGCCGTCCAGCAAGCGCCGGAACATGATGTTGGACCATTTTCCGCGATCCGACGAGACGCCGGCAATCACCATTCGCCTGGCCTTAAAGGCTCGGTCAAGAAGAAGCGGGTCACGCTGTGCGTGGCTTACTTCCGATGATTCTTTTCTGACTACTGTGCTTTCCATTCAACCTGGTGACGGCGAGTTCAGCACCGCCCGGGTGACCGGGCGATACCCTGCAACTGTTCAGATCGTCAGCACCGCTTTGCCTGGGAAATTCCGGGCGATCAGCCCGGCCGCGGTCTCGCCGATACTGCTCCAGCTGCCGGTCACGGGCACGTGCGTCACCAGCCGTCCGTCGGCCAGCAGCTGCAGCAGGCGGTCCAGACCCCTGGTCGCGTATTCGATCTCGCTTTCCCGGTACAGGTAAAACCCCTCGACCCTGCCATCGCCGGTAAACATCAGGTCCCTGATGGCGAGCGGGGTCGTTGGGCCCGCACTGACCCCGTAGAGAATGGCCCGGCCACCTTCTTCCAACTCGGCAATCAGGCTGGCGAGCAGCGGCCCACCCACCCCGTCGATGATCGATCGGAACCTGCCCTGATCAGCAATGCCGGCCGCATGTTCGGAGACCACCACTTCCTGCACACCGGTCCCGCGCACCATGTCGGCGTAATCCGGCCGTCGCAGGTGGGCGACGATGTGCCCGCCCATCAGAAGACCCAGCTGACAGGCGAAGTAGCCGACCCCGCCACTGGCGCCCGTGATCAGGACCCGGTTGCCGAGAATCCGCTCACAGCGCTCGAGCGCATAAAGCGCGGTGAGCCCGGCGACCGGCAGGGTCGCTGCATCCTGATCGGAGACCGTGTCTGGAATCGCCGCAAGGTCGCGGGTCGGCAGGGCCACCTGTTCCGCCCAGCCCTGCATGCGCCGGGAAAATCCCACCACCCGAGTGCCTTCGGGCGGGCCGCTGCCATCCCGGGCCGCGCTCTGAACCACGCCCGCCAGGTCCCAGCCGATCTGCATGCCGGCCTCTGCGGCCTCGGCACGGCGGAGCTCGCCCCGGTTGAGTGAGATGCTGGTAACAGCGACCAGGGCCTCGTTCGAATCGGCCACGGGCGCAGTGACATCCCCGATCTCCAGGCACCCCGTCACGGCCGGGTTTGCAACGACTGCTTTCATTTGAGGTCTCTCCTTCTGTGTTATCCGGTCATTGAACCACTTCAGTGACTACCCTGCCCCAGTTAAGCACCTGGTTGCCAGCAACGTAGCTCGCGCCGAGGACCCGACCCGTCTCCAGCTCACCGAGGGTGTCCGAGCCGCCTGACGCAAGCCGAAGCAGACCTTCCCCCCACAACGTCTGCCTGTCCGTCATCAAATGATTTGGCATCACTGGTAGGCTGATCTACAGGAGGGTCTGGCTCATTTGGTTTGTCATGTTATGCGGCGACCTTGCGGTGATGCAAGCGCCTGGTTTGGATAGTCTTTCGTTTGATCCTTTCTCTTTATTCCAAGATGGCCTGTCCCCGTCCGAAAGGGATTTTCTGGACCTATTCGGATACAACTACACCTTCGGGAGGCAGAAGTCAGGGGTTCAAATCCCTTCGGGCGCGCCATAATCTCCTGTTTTTACGCCATTTTTAAAGCCGCCGGATCTACACTGTGCTGTAAATCCGACATTTTCCACCGCTTGATGCAGATGATCCGGTGCGAGATGAGCATACTTCCCGGTCATCGTGATACTGGCATGACGAAATTGTTTGCTACTTGAAGATATCATCTCTGCAGAGCAACTACGCGCTGGATGCGCTGGTCGGAATTCTAGACCCATCAGCATAACCTACGCCCCTGGAGCGTGATGCTTTGTGCGCAAGCCGGTAGCTTGTGTTAGTTTTTCGACAAAGAAAGCAATAAGAGATAACGGAAATGCACAATAAATATATCGCATTGATTCTGGGCATTGCTCTGGTTGCGCCTGGCTTTGCTTCCGACCTCGGCAAGGAGCAACGCTGGCGCGAATAGCGCATGAGAATCTTATTTACCGTGACATCGGACGTAGCCTGGAAAAGCTGGCGCTCCATGTCGGCTTCGGTCACCATGATCCACTTTTTGGCGACGCTGTGTGAGGTGGAGCCCACTCCAGTCCATTTGGGTCACATTCGCGCGGGATCGAAGTGCATATGTGATTGATTTAGAATTGACTTCACCAAGAGGTCATCAGAGAACAGAACCTTGCAACAGCCAAACCATAAGGGCAACCATGAAACAGTCGATTGGCGCCCAGCCCACGATGTTCGTAAGGATTTAGGTACACCCCCCCTGTACGATGCTAACTCTAATGACATTGCTACTTTTCGAAATGATGGTGTAATACTCCTCCGTGGTGAATTTTCAGATTGGGTTAATCAACTTCGAGCCGGACTGCAGCGTACACTTGATAACCCTGAAGACTACGCTTTTCCCTGCGAAAGTGTTGGACCAGATGGCAAGGGTCGCTTTTTTGACAGTTACTGCAACTGGCATCGTATCCCAGAATATATCGAATACATTTCATCGTCCTCTGTCGCATCGATGGCGAGCCAGTTTATGGAGTCGGAGTCAGCTCAACTATTCCATGAGCACGTGTTCTATAAAGACGCCGGAACCCAGACGGCCACACCATGGCATCACGACCTCCCTTATTACTGTGTAGATGGCTGGCAAAATGTCAGTATCTATGTGTCGCTTGACTTCACCCCAGCAGATACCGCAGTGCGCTTTCTTGCTGGTTCTCATCGGCAAAAGCAACTCTATTACCCTCGTCATTTTCTAGATGGCTCGGATTACGTACAGGACGATCCAGACATGACTTCAGTTACTCCCTTAGAAACAAGCTTCGAGGAAGTGGATGTACGCAGTTTTGAACTAGAACCTGGCGATACTTTGCTTTTTCATTTCCGTACCCTGCATGGTACAACCGCGGCTGAAACGAAAAGTCAGCGCCGAGCTATTTCAACACGCTGGTTGGGCGACGATATGGTCTACTATGAACGGCAAGGTGAAACGTCCCCTCCACTTAGCGATCTAGGTGTAACACCAGGGATGCGGATGCCCGAGGATTTGTTTCCCATTCTGTGGCCAAATCGATAGCTAGGTAGGAGCTCTGTCTCTAGGTGTGCTGAAACTGGGTCTGTTCCAGTCCTCTCCATTCTATTCAGGTCCGTTTGCGTGGAGTCGGAGCCTGTTATTTAAAGGGTTTGTGGACTGTTGGTGAGCAGCGCTCAGCCTTCACCGGGCAGGGTCGATATTCGCAGCCTGAATTGTGGAGCCTTGCTGCACTGATTGTCATTGCGGGTCGTTTAGTGATTTCTTCTGGGTTCACATTTGTTGCCTGGTTTGTTTTGCCGCCTGTCGTCCTGTTTTTACTGGAGAGCCTGTGTCGGCCGCTCAACTTTCCGGCATAATTCACTCACCGCCCGCGGTCATCTGGCAGTTCGCATGACCACCACGGGCTGTCACATCTCAATTGGTTGTCTTTACCATGCTGAAAATTACTGATCTTACCTTGCGACGTGGTAGCCGCCTATTGTTGGAAAATGTTGAACTTGATGTGTTCCCAGGTCAGCGTATGGGTCTGACCGGCGCTAACGGCTCTGGCAAGTCCAGTCTATTTGCCGTCATTGCCGGGCGCCTGGAGGCGGACCAGGGCAACGTGACATTGCCTCGAGACACCCTGATTACCGAGGTGTTACAGGAAACTCCCGACTCAACCCGCACGGCCATCGACTATGTTATTGATGGCGATCAATCTTACCGATCTCTTGAACTCAAGATTGCACAGGCGGAACTCGACGGCAATGGCACTCTACTAGCAACCCTGCATAGTCAGATGGACGACATAGACGGGTTTCGAGTCTCAGCTCGCGCCGGCCAACTGCTGCACGGATTAGGCTTTACTGCAAAAGAACAGAGCCAGAGTGTGGATACGTTTTCTGGCGGTTGGCGCATGCGCCTTAACCTCGCCAGCGCACTCATGACACGGGCTGATTTGCTATTGCTTGATGAGCCTACCAATCACCTGGATCTCGACGCCATGGTCTGGCTGGAACGATGGCTGACTAGTTATGAGGGCATAGTGCTCGTGATCTCCCATGACCGGGAATTTCTTGATCGCTCAGTCACCCGCATTGCTCACATTGAGGACCGTACGATTCAGGTCTACGAAGGAAACTACAGCCAGGCGGAAGAACGGCGAGCCGCATGGATTGAAATTCAAAATAAACAACACCTGCGTCAGCAAAAACAGGTTCGCCACATACGATCCTATATCGATCGATTTCGTTACAAGGCCTCAAAAGCAAGACAGGCTCAAAGCCGCCTGAAAGCACTGGAGCGCCTGAAGATTATTTCACCAGTTCATCAGGAGAACGCGTTTGTCTTCGAGTTCGAAACACCGGACCACTCTCCACATCAACTGGTCGACCTCAAGGGAATTAATGCGGGTTATAACGAGGTTGTCTTATCAAACGTCAACTTTCGCCTGTCAGACGGTGATCGCATCGGCTTACTGGGAAGAAATGGCGCTGGCAAAACCACCTTAATGAAAACCCTCGCAGCCCAACTCCCTCCTCTTCAAGGAGCATACACCGGCGACTCCAAACTGCGTATTGGCTATTTTGCCCAACACCAACTAGAACTGTTGAATCCACAGTGGTCGCCCCTTGATCATCTAACAGACCTCTCGCATCAACAAACCGACCGTTCCTTGCGTGCGTTCCTTGGGCGTTTCGGGTTCTCGGGTGACGCCGCGACGGAACCTGTTGCGATCCGTTCTGGGGGGGAGAAAGCCCGTCTGGTACTCGCGCTAATTGTCTACCGCAAACCCAACCTGCTGCTACTGGACGAGCCGACTAATCATTTAGACATACAAATGCGCGAGTCCATCTCATTCGCACTTCAGTCCTACAATGGTTGTCTGGTCGTCGTCGCCCATGACAGACACCTGCTACGGCTAGTCACTGACGAGCTCTGGCTGATAGACGATGGCACTCTTCGCCCCTTTGACGGCGATCTTGATGACTATGTGAACTGGCTCCGCCATCGACAAAAAGGAAC
This sequence comes from Gammaproteobacteria bacterium, assembly GCA_022450155.1. Taxonomy (NCBI): domain Bacteria; kingdom Pseudomonadati; phylum Pseudomonadota; class Gammaproteobacteria; species Gammaproteobacteria bacterium. The sequence continues at coordinate 150,323 of JAKUQR010000002.1, forward strand.
GGGCAAGCTCATCGATCGTCAAATGGATGGAGAAAGCAAAAAAGGAAAAGATATCGGTATAAAATCCGAGCAAAACACTCGACCGTCAAAACCTACCCGACAAGAAAGGGCCAAACAAAGAGTAAAGGTCAAACCGCTACGCGACAGTCTTGATAGGATCGAAAAAGAAATTGACAAGGCAACCAAAGTACAACAGCGACTTGACCAACAACTAGCTGATCCGGAGATCTACAACGAAGCCAATCGAAGTCAGTTACGTGAATTGCTGTTCGACCAGGCGCGAAACGCACAGCTTCATCAAGAGTTGGAAGGCCATTGGCTCGAGGCCTCGGAATTACTGGAACAAGCAGATGTCCCTGCCTAGTTACCCCGACCGGGATTCCCAATATTCGATCACAAGAGCCCCTTAACATCTTTTCTTGGGTCTGCTGTTTTTGGTGACTTCTGCTCGGGCAAGATCTGGGGTATGCGTTATGACGGTACTTCAGTGACCTACAATCTCCTCTTGGTGGTCTCGGGGCTAGATATCACCTCCTTTGGCCAAGATTTAGCGGGGGAAATATACATCCTGTCCCAAAACGCCGGCATCTAATAGACTTCGTTACTCCCACGACATGTTGACCAAATTATTAGTCAAGTCATCGTAACGGTCGGCGATGCAAAGTTCCCGCATGATCGCAGCGATCGCCGAGCGGCTGTTGCAGCCTTGGAGCATGATATGGATTTAGGTCTCAAAGGCCAGTCAGTACTGATTACCGGAGGGTCCCAAGGGATCGGCCTCGCAACTGCACGGGCATTTGCCGCCGAAAGCTGTAGTCTTCATCTCGCTGCAAGAACTAAGATCGATCTCCAAGCAGCGAGGGACAGCATCGTCGCTGATTTTGGGGTAGAGGTGACGATTTATAGTCTCGACTTGAGTCTAGGGGCGAATGTAGAGCAGCTGGTCAACGATTGTGGCGATGTCGACATTCTCGTTAACAATGCCGGTGCCATTCCAGGTGGCACCATTGAGGAGATCAATGAAGAACGATGGCGTACGGCCTGGGAATTGAAGGTATTTGGCTACATCAACATGATGCGTGAATGCTATAGGATGATGAAAAGCCGCGGCCGAGGTGTCATCGTCAATGTCATCGGCAATGCAGGGAATCAAGCTCCGGCCGAGTATGCAGCCGGTGTTTCCGCAGATGCGATGCTCGAGGTGCTGACCCGAACGCTGGGTGGAGACAGTTTGGATCATGGTATACGAGTTGTGGGCGTCAGTCCTGGCGACTTGCTTAACGAGCGTGGCATCATGTTCCTGCGTCGCCAGGCCGAAGAAGAACTGGGTGACCCGGAGCGCTGGAGCGAACGACTCGCGGAGTTGCCCGGTGGACGTGCCGGTGCATCCGAGGAGGTCGCAGATGCGATCGTGTTCCTAGCCAGCCCACGGTCGAACTACACCAGCGGTGCCATCCTGACTATCGACGGTGGAGTCAGTGCACGGCGGGCTGTTATGTAAGTTAAGAATCACGACAACACCCGATGTACGCAATAAGTGATGGCTGAGAACTTTATAGTGCTAGTGGGGTGTTGGGAGCAGGATATGTCATCTATGTTAATTAGATTTAAGGAGGAACCCCGATGTCTAGATATATAACTTTAGGAACCTATACCAATGAAGGTGCTGCCGGACTCGTTGATGGTGATTCTGATCGTAGGGCAGCGATGGAAGTTGCACACAATAGCGTTGGAGCCAAATTGGTGGACTATTACATTACCCGTGGCCAATATGACTTTTGTGTCATTGCCGACGCCGATTCATTTGCAGTAATCGCTGCCATGGGCTTAAAAGCCAAAGGGAGTGGAGCTGTTGATAACTTAGTCACTTTAGAATCAGTCGACATTGAGGAGGTACGCAGCGTCGCAAAGAATGTGCAATTTACGCCACCAAGCACCTGACCATTATCAGCGCCCTACACCGTAGGGCGCTTTTTTATGGACAAATATCTACCCCAATTGCTCCACCATTTGTCTGTCTTATGCAACCCGTCAGCATTAGTTGGACAGAATAGTCTGATTGTCTAAGAGAGAATTTTAATTCATCGTTAACCGAGAGAATTAATGATGAATACGAAGAGGCGAGCCCACAAAGGCAGTGCTGAGAAGACAGTCCGTGACAACCGCCGTGCGACCCGCAGACATTATTCTGCAGAAGATGAAGATCCGTATTGTATTAGAGGGTCTACGCAGTGAAGACAGTACTGCCGAATTGCGCCGGAAAGAAGGTATCAACCAGAATCGGTATTACCGCTGGTCGAGGGAGTTTCTGGAGGCCGGCAAGAAACGTTTGGCTGGAGAAACCGTTCGCGAAGCCACATCCGATGAAGTCAAGGATCTGCTTCTTTCGAGGTGGCAACAAAAATCGGAGGTGCATCAATGCGTGTGGGGATTGGTCATCTATTGGGAGTAAAGAGGAGCGACTGCGATCATTCCCAGTTCTATGACGCCGATTATTACTAGTGTTTTACGCCATATCCAACCACTCTTTCTTATACTGAGAAACAAGTAAGTAATACCGACGGCAAAAATCTCAAACATCCAGAACATTATTAAATTCGGGTGGAACATTACCGCTGTGAAATTTCCATCAAGCAATGTGAAAATTGCTGTTACGATCATGTTAAAGATTTAAAAAACCGTCTAGAAGCCTTAGTTTGTAAACAACAATGTACAAAATAAAGGCGACTATACATCCGATTACTAGATTTCTTCCGAACCTTTTAAGAGCTGCTTCTTTTTGTTCCTTTGTTACTTCTTCCATGATGATGAGTTTTTGGCAGTAGGTTGCTTAGGTCTTTTATAACACTGTATTGTTTAGTTCGTCTGTCGTACTGGTAGATTGCTACCGCAGGGAGATGTGCTCCTTTAATAGCTTTCTTTCCTGCACTACGATCTCGTTCCTCCTTAATTGTAATGTATCAG